>NZ_JBBOWV010000001.1:1505000-1600000 GCF_038007305.1 Solibacillus sp. FSL W7-1436 | reverse complement strand
ATTTTTTCTGATATTAGTTTCTACCTATTTATATATTCTTCGAAAATTATTTTATATTTTATACTAAAAAAATAGATTCCATGTACTATATAATAAATGTGAAAGGAATGGTGACCTATTATGCAACAAACCTTTATTAATTATGTGAAGAAAATGCAAAACTATTCAGAGGCGCTTTCCGTTATTTATTGGGATATGCGTACAGGGGCTCCCCGAAAAGGGTTGGAACAACGTGCGGAAGTGATTGGAACCTTGTCTGCAGAATTATTTGCTCTTCAAACGAGTGATGAGCTGGGGAAAATGCTTTCTGAGCTTCAAAATGAGAAACTGGACTTTGTAACACAGCGTCTTTATGAAGAAGTTAAGAAAGAATATGACGAGTCTAAAAAGATACCGGCCGAGGAATTTAAAGCTTACACGATTTTAAAAGCGAAATCGGAAGCGGCATGGGAAGAAGCAAAAGAAAAATCGAATTTCCAGATTTTTTTACCGTACTTAAAAGAAGTAATCGATTATCAGAAGCGGTTTGTTCAGTACTGGGGCATTAAAAATGGTTCTGCCTATAATACATTATTGGACAAATATGAACCGAATATGACGACGGATACGCTCGACGAGTTATTCGGTGAGCTGAAGGCAACAATCGTTCCTTTAGTAAAGTCGATCGGTGAATCAAAAAACAAACCGGACACTTCCCTGTTATTTAAACACTTCCCGAAAAGCGGACAACATGCCGCTTCACTGGAATTGTTGAAGCAGTTCGGCTATGACTTTGAAGCAGGTCGCTTGGATGAAACGGTTCATCCGTTCATGATCGGTTTAAACAGCGGAGATATCCGGATTACGACAAAGTATGATGAAAATGATTTCCGTTCCGCTGTTTTTGGCACGATTCATGAATGCGGACACGCTTTATACGAGCAAAATATTGATGCTTCATTAAACGGCCTGCCATTGTCGACAGGTGCTTCAATGGGAATACATGAATCTCAATCATTATTTTATGAAAATATTATCGGACGGAATGAAAGCTTCTGGAAACATCATTACGCTATTTTACAAAAACATTCACCTGAGCAATTTGGGGACGTACCATCCGAAGCATTTTTAAAGGCGATCAATTTCTCGGAGCCTTCATTAATACGTATCGAGGCAGACGAGCTTACGTACCCGCTTCATATCATGATCCGCTATGAAATTGAGCGTGAGATTTTCAATGGAGACTTACAGGCGGAAGACTTGCCGCGCGTTTGGAATGAAAAATACGAAGAATATTTGGGAATCCGTCCGCAAAATGATGCAGAAGGTGTGCTGCAGGATATGCACTGGAGTGATGGCAGCTTTGGCTACTTCCCAAGCTATGCGCTAGGTTTCATGTATGCTGCACAGTGGAAACACGCAATGGATCAGGACATTCCGAACTTCGATGAGCTTTGCGAACGCGGAGAACTGGCACCTATTAAAGAGTGGCTGACGAATAAAGTCCATCAATACGGTGCATTAAAAAAACCGAATGAGTTAATTTTGGAAGGTACCGGTGAACCGCTTTCCGCAAAATATTTGACCGACTACTTACAGGATAAATATACACAGCTTTATAATTTGTAGTTATTTAAGCAAGCCTTTACTTACAAAGGTTTGCTTTTTTTATATAAAAAACCCGCTACATTGAATATGCTGCGGGTGATTACGACTTATGAAAATATTTTTTGCAGCAATTGATATCCTAAACCTTTAAATGCAATATCTAAAGCTGTAGCAATCACGATCGCTACAACAACTCCTATATATAACATCTTTTTCCCTTTCATAAATGCCTCCTGATTCTTTGGTTGTTATAATCCCCAGTTCCTTTTATCTACGTCCCAACATTAGGGCAATACACTGATTTTACCATAGCATTTGCATATTTTCCCTCCCAATCAAAACTATTAATAATCTATAGGAAGCAAGGGAAAAGGCGTCTCCTCGGTAATGAGAAGACGCCTGAATTTTTTATTTTAATTTTTCAATAAAGTGCTTTAATAATCGTGCTGTCAGACCCCAGATTGTGTACTTTCCGTATTCATAAAACCATTCTTCCATCCGGCTTGCGCGCCACTCGTAATTTTCGCCGTTCGCAATTTTATCATACGGGAAATCAATCGGAGGCTTCGGTTCAATCGGAACATAATGCACATACGGTTCATGTGTCAGCAACCAGTTTAACGGGACTGTGAACAACTCTTCGACTTCATCCTTATTAAATGTGTCCAGTTCCGACTGTTCGATGATGCCGATGAACGGATAGACAACAAAAGCCGGTGATATAACAAATGGACTGAGACGGCCTATTAGTTCAATCGACTGCTGGTCAATTCCGAGCTCTTCATGTGTTTCCCGAAGCGCTGCAGCGAGCGGCGATTCATCTGTCTCATCAATTTTCCCGCCAGGAAAGCTAATATCACCAGGTTGTTTGCGCATCGTGAATGCACGCACTTCAAACAAAATATGCCACTCGCCCTGTTTTTTTACAAGCGGGATGAGCACGGCCGACCGAAAAGCAGTGTCTTCCCCTAAAAACAGAGGCTGCGGTTTTGCAAGCTGTCCTTTCAGATGATTTAAATCCATAACATTCTCCACCTTACTAAATAGTTATCTTTATCGTACCATGACCACGTTGCATGGTGAAATGGAAATATGGAAGTAACACCTCTCACCCCTTTACTGCATACGATACAACAACACTATTAGAGAAAAGGATGACCAAATGAAATGGCTTAGAACCGCCCTTTTCGTTGGGCTTTTATTGTTGTTGGTCGGCTGCGGACAGAAGGATTTACAGGAAGTAAAAGTAGGCGAAGTAACCCGTTCTATATTTTATGCTCCTCTTTATGCAGCGATTGAAGAAGGCTTTTTTGAAGATGAAGGTTTATCGATTGAACTGTCAACTATCCCCGGCGGAGACAAAACGATGACCGCGCTTTTATCGGACGGCATTGATATTGCTTTAATCGGAGCTGAAACTTCGGTTTATGTATCAGGGCAAAATCCGAATGATAAAGTCATCAACTTTGCACAGCTGACGCAAACAGACGGAACATTTTTGGTTGCGCGTGATCAGAATGTCGACTTTAGCTGGGATGGTTTAAAAGGCAGTACATTTTTAGGTCAGCGTGTTGGCGGGATGCCGCAAATGGCCGGCGAATTTGTGCTGAAAAAACAAGGGATTGACCCGCACAATGATTTAAATCTGATTCAAAATATCGATTTTGCCAATATTGCGAACGCCTTTGCTTCAGGTACGGGTGACTATGTACAACTTTTCGAACCGACTGCAAGTATTTTTGAACAGCAAGGCATCGGAAAAATCGTCGCTTCATTCGGTGAAGAGCTTGGTGCCATTCCTTATACGGTATTTATGGCAAAAGAAAGTACGTTCTCTGAAAAAGAAATGATGGATAGCTTTACGAAGGCCCTTTATAAAGCACAGAAGTGGGTTTATGAAGCATCGAGTGCTGACGTGGCAAAAGCGATCGCTCCTTACTTTGAAGATACAGACCAAGAGATTATTGAGCAGGTTGTGACGCGTTACCGTGATCAGGAGTCTTTTGCAAAAGATCCGATTATCGATGAAGAGGAATTCCAAAACCTACTTGATGTAATGACCGAAGCAGGCGTGCTGGAGTTTGAGCCAGCTTACAAAGATTTAGTAGACCGGTCATTTGCAGATGCGGTTGTGAAGTAAATGACTTATTTGGAAGTAAAAAATGTTACCCATCATTTCTTTAAAGAACAGCAAGTCGCAACAGCTCTTGAAAATGTAAATTTTACAGTTAATTCAGGAGAATTTGTCTCCTTTTTAGGTCCGAGCGGCTGTGGGAAATCCACACTGCTCTCTTTACTGGCAGGCTTATTGAAACCCACAACAGGTTCGATTAATTTTGCGGAATCGGATGTTGAAATCGGCTATATGCTTCAGCAGGATTTTCTGTTTCCATGGAAAACAATTGAAGACAATGTCGCCCTTGGTTTGAAACTGTTAAAAAGAGAAGAAGATCGCTCGATTGTGGATGAACTGCTCGAACAATTCGAATTGGCCCATACGAAAAAACTTTACCCGCCGCAGCTTTCGGGGGGAATGCGCCAACGTATCGCCCTTGCCCGGACACTTGCCGTGAAACCAACATTACTTTTACTTGATGAACCGTTTTCGGCGCTCGATTTCCGGTCCAAACTTTCACTTGAAAACTTTGTATCGGATACGTTGAAGCAATTTTCAACGACGACTATTTTGGTGACGCATGATATTAGTGAAGCCATCGCGATGAGCGATAAAGTATTCATCTTTAGCCCTCGTCCGGGGACTATTGTGAAAAGCTTCATCATCCCACAGGAAGTTCGCGAGCTGACACCATTCGAAGCAAGAAATGCCCCTGCTTTCCAAGTACTGTTCCAGGAAATATGGAAGGAGCTTGATTCGGATGAAAATTGAACAGCTGCAGCAGCAATATAATGAGAAACGGCGACGTGAAAAACGAAAAATTTTCTCTTTCCAAATACTGCTCCTTGTCGGTCTTCTTCTATTTTGGGAGGTTACGACACATTTCCGCATACTGGATCCGCTCATTTTCAGCAGCCCGCGTGCGGTTGGGAGCCTATTTATCACAAAAATAACGGACGGCACTTTATTTCCGCATATTGCGATTACATTGTTTGAAACCGTTGTCGGCTTTATATTGGGTACCCTTCTCGGAACATTGCTCGCGATTTCGCTCTGGTCATCCAAAACATTCGCCAATGTGATGGATCCCTATCTTGTCGTATTGAATGCAATGCCTAAAGTAGCGATCGGACCGATGATTCTCGTAGTTTTCGGACCGAATATGCTTGCAGTTCTCGTCATGGGTGTGCTCATTTCAGTTATTATTTCGACCATTGTTATTTTTTCCGCTTTTCAGCAAGTAAACGAAAACTATATTAAAGTGATGCAGCTTTTCCGGGCTTCCAAGTATGAAACATTCCGTCATGTGATTCTTCCCGCCTCTACTCCGACAATTATCTCTACTTTAAAGGTGAATGTCGGATTGTCATGGGTTGGGGTAATTGTCGGGGAATTTTTAGTATCATCAAGCGGTCTCGGCTACCTCATTATTTCCGGGTTCCAAGTGTTCAACTTTACATTAGTATTCCTGGCGCTACTCATCATTATTGTATTGGCGACGATTATGTATAAAGGCGTTGAACTGATTGAACGAAAGGTTTTGGAAAAGCAGTGAGTAGTGTGTTGAAAAAGTCGCCGGAGCAAATTGAAAACATCCATTTTCCTCTGGAGAGAAAAGTGGATGTTTTTGTGCTTTATGTTGTACATAGCAGATTGTTTCCTATGTAAGAAGGTTAAGTTGATAGCCTTTTACAACGATTCCGTCATTCATCGGTTCCAAGTCCCGCTCCGGAACACGCTGGAAGCCCATACTTTCATAAAGAGCGGATGCTTTTGTCATAAATGATGCTGTATGGAGCCCGATTTGTTCGGAACCAGTTGCTTTCGCTAACTCAAGGCAATGAACAACTAACGCCCGTCCGATACCTTTTCCCCGAATGTCAGGGTCCACGGAAAGCATGCGAATCTCCGGAAATTCCTGCACATCGTCCGTCCAGTCATAAGCTTGAGTGGAGGCAGGAAATAATACGACGCTGCCGACAATAACTCCATCCTCTTCGGCCACGAAAATCCGGGCATTGTTTTTAATGTCGTTATCCGAAAGCAGACTGGTTTTTAATACACCCCAGTGTTCTGGTGATACGTGCTTTGCGTATTCACCATATCCTTTTAAACGCAATGCACGCACTGTCTGAATTTCCTGTTGCTTCATTTCTCTGATTTTCATTTATATAAGCCCCTTTATATTGTTTCTCTACTCACTATACCAAAAAGAAGATTAGAGGCGGGGAATCAAAATCCTGTTTTCCACACCCAACTCCACGCTCCGTTTGTTGCGAATCTGCTTCAATCCTTTTATGCTAAAACAGTAGGAGGGAAACGAATGGATAATGAAAAAATTGGCCAATTAATTTATACATTGCGTAAGGGAAAAGGGATGACACAAAAACAAGTGGCAGATGCACTGTTTTTATCGGATCGTACCATTTCAAAATGGGAAAGAGGGATCGGATGTCCTGACATTACACTTCTCCCTCAGCTCGCTGCCCTCTTCGATATTCCAATAGAAAATTTACTGACAGGTGAAATAAATCAAAATGATTTCGTAGGAGGCAATATGAAAAATTCAAGCTATTATGTATGTCCAAGCTGTTCAAATATCGGGTTAGCAACCGGGAATTTTACAGTTTCGTGCTGCGGACGGAAATTGGAACCGTTAACTGCTGTAAAAGCTACGGATGAACAAAAACTAAATGTAGAAGAAATCGATATGCAATGGTCTATTTCCGCAGACCACCCGATGACAAAAGATCATTACGTATCATTTATCGCGCTGGCAACAGGTGATCAGATTCAGTTATACAAGCAGTTCCCTGAATGGGCTTTACAGGCAACAATTCCTCGTAAAAAACACGGGAAACTGATTTGGTTTGATACACGTGACGGATTATTTTATCAGTATATTTAATTCCTTAATAAACAGTCTCCAACTATTAGACAAAAGCTAATAATCGAGACTGTTTTTATTTTTATACTGCTTCAATAATCGCCTTCAATCCTTCATCCAAAAACGGAATACCTTCTTCCCGGCCTTCAAGCATAATCGAGAAAATATAGTCTTTTCCGCTTTTTCCTGTTACATAGCCTGCTAATGTATTCACTTCATGAATATAGCCGGTTTTGGCGAATATTCGCTGTTGCAGTTCCGGCTCCAAAAAGCGGTCTTTTAATGTACCTCCAACCAGTCTATTTATATTTCCTCCAACCGGCAATGATTCATAAAAGTTCTGGAAATACGGTTCTTTTTGCAGCACGTACAAAAGCTCGGATATACCGTTTGAGTGCAGGCAGTTATGATGTGACAGGCCGGATCCATCAGCGAATTGCCATGTCGCAAAATCAATTTGCTGCTTTTCCAAATAAGCGCGCACTACTTTTAGACCGTGTTCGTAATCCCCTGTTCCATGCTTTTGCTTCCCCATCGTTTTCAGGAAAATATCGGCGATGCTGTTATTGCTTAGTTTCATAAAAATCGAAAATATCTCCGCGATCGAACGAGACTCGTGTGCATGGATTAGTCTGGCATGACTTGGTGTTATGCCGCTCTCAATGCTGTCCTCCTGTTCAAAGCGGATGCCCGCATCTTTACATAGTTCTTTGAAAAACAGCAGTGTGTTTTTCGTAGGGTTCTCGTGGGAAACCCAAACTTTCGCCGTTTCTCCTTCCGGTATATCACCTGTAATCACGATCTGATTTGTATTATTGATACGGCGGATTTCTAAAGTATTTTCAGCATTTTTGTCTACTGTTTTTGCTTCATTAGAAATTTGCAGACCACTTAAATGCGGGATGACATGGAAACTCGGCTTCTCCCCGATATTCCCTGCAGTCGCCTCCACAATAATTGTGCTCGCATCAAAATCATCATTCGGTGACATCGTAATTGGCGAGATACGGGCTCCGTAATAATGGGTTTCCCCTTCATCATCAACACCCGGGGGCAATGTATCACCCGAGAAATATGTATCATCGCCGATCAGCTTACCGCTCACATGAAGGATGCCGCATTCCCGCAAAACTTCTGAAAAACGCTTAAGTGCCGCTTCATTTATTGTCGGGTCACCGTAGCCTTTTACGTAAATATCACCGTTTAACGTGTGGTCTTCAACATTTCCGTCGATATATATTTCGGTTTTAAACCTGTAGTCCAGTCCAAGTTCTGCGATTGCAGCCGCCCCTGTCAGGATTTTCATATTGGATGCCGGACGCATTAAACGTTCCCCTCGGTATGTATAAAGAATCTCCCCTGAAGTCCGGTCCCGAAGCGTAAAAGTTGCCTTATCCTCACCTAAAATAGTCTCCACTATTTCGTCTAATTTCGTAATTGTATCGCTGTTTAAGTTCTTCTCCTGAATCTCCTCCATACTAAGCCCCCTAAATTGTTAGAATTTACTGTAAATTTATTCTAACAGAAATACTTATTTACGGTTAGCAGGAATTGATGTAAGGGGGATTTTCTAATATAAATGAAAATGTTCTAATATATTTTTATTTGTTCTAATAAAACCGAGAAGTTCTAATATATCCTTCCATTGTTCTAAAAAGAGCCGGCTTTGTTCTAATATCCATGAAAGATTGGCTAATATCGCCGCCACTTTTTCTAATATCCCATACAATTGTTCTAATAAAACAGCCTACTCCATCAAAAAACGCACTCCAAATTGAAAGTGCGTTTTGAATCATAATTATTGAGCTGTATAGCCTCCATCAATCGTTAAGCTGTTGCCGGTCATGAATGAAGAATCGTCACTTGCCATAAATAATACGGCTTTTGCCATTTCTTCTGCTTGTCCAAGACGTTTCATCGGCGTCATTGAAGCTAATGCCTGTTTGCTCTCTTCCGGAATAATCGGAGTGTCAATGAAGCCTGGGCATAATGAGTTCACACGAATATTCTGCTCTGCATATTCAAGTGCAAGTGAGCGAGTTAAGTTAATTACGCCACCTTTTGCCGCATTGTAAGCAGCCGACCCAGGTGAACCAACCCATCCATACATAGAAGCGGTGTTAATAATTGAACCTCCGCCAGACTTCAACATTTCACGGATTGCTTCACGGGCTACCAGGAAAACACCATCTAAGTCGACGTTAACTGTGTTGCGCCACTCTGAATATTCCAATTCATGTGAAGGGAAAACACGGCCGATTCCCGCATTGTTAAATACTACGTCTACTTTGCCAAATGCTTCAATCGTTTGCTTAAATATATTTGCTACTTCTTCTTCATTTGTAATATTGGCTTTAACAAATAATGCTTCCGCGTTAAGCGCTTTCAATTCCGCTTCGAAAGCTTTACCTTTTTCTTCATTTAAATCAACTAGTACCACTTTAGCACCTTCAGAGACAAATAATTTTGCTGTAGCTGCACCAATACCTGATGCACCACCAGTGATGACTGCAACTTTATCTTGTAATTTACCCATCTTTTCTTCCTCCCAGTATATCGATTTATTGAAAATATACTTATTTGAGTTAAATTAAAATAAATAACAGAAATAAGTGTCTTTGTTCTACAACTTGATTTTATCAATTCCAATAAATTCAACAATCATTAAAATATTGTAAAATGTATAATTAGTAGACACTTTTTAATATTTTGTCTTTTTAGATGGAGGGGTAACGATGGAAAATAACCAAATGGATATATCCAAGCGAAAAAATCGAACAAAAGAACATTTTAAATTTGCGTTAATTGAGCTTATTAAAAAGAAGGGGTACCATGCCATTACCGTAAAAGATATTGTAGATCAAGCATCATACAATCGCAGTACGTTTTATGTACATTACCAGGATAAAATTCAACTGGCTGAAGAATTACTTGAAACAATGCTTGCCGGATTAGAAGAATCAGCAGGAAAACCTTACTCTCCTGGTCAAAAAATATATACGACTAAACTAAGTGCCCCATCTTTTAATATTATTTCTTACATATATGATAACCGGAACTTTTTTGAACTCATTAAATACGACGATACATTAGCAGGATTCCATATAAAATTCCCTCAAACAATATTAAAAATTTACGAGGAACAGTTCGTATTCCAGACAATCAATAATATTCCGGTCAACATGGATTACTTTAAAAGATATGCAGCATATGGATTTTACGGGCTTGTTCAAAATTGGATTAACAGCAATTTTAAAGAATCCAAAGAAGATTTTATTGAAGAAGTCATTGCTCTATCCAAAACACATATTTACGCACTGGAGTTTGTGGGGAAAAAAAAGAATGATATTATTGCACCTTAACAATGTATTTGGCCAAAAGAAACATACTAACATTAGTAGTACAAACCAAGGCCATGGTTTGTGCTACTATTTTTTTATAGTAGAAGTGAAGAAAAGCCGACCAGCCCCTGGGACCATTTGTGAGTCCGTTTAAAAAAACCGGCTAACTTCACGCCCTTATATGAATCAGTTTAGTATGTTGGGTCCAAAGAGATCGTGTATAAGAAAGTGGAATCGATAAGGTATTGTGAAGGCTTCTATGACTGGCTAAAAAGGAGAATGAAATCATGAAACATGTCATTGCGTTAGATGTTAGTAAAGGCAAAAGTTCGGTCGTTATTTATGATCGGTATCGAAAATGTGAGTTTGAAGGCGAATTAAATCACACACGAATTGACTTTGAGCGATTACACGAGCGTATCGAAGAAATGAAGAAACTAGATGGACAAGCTCCTGAAATTGTATTTGAAGCAACAGGCGTCTATTCCAAATCAGTAGAAGCGTTTTTCAAAAATCATGGCTATACATATAGTCGGATGAATCCACTTGAAGCGAATTTACAGATGGCGAAAATGCGACGCCATAAAACGGATGTAAGTGACGCACATGAACTAGCCAAAACGCATTTTAGATTGGAACGTGAAGCGACTTACGTTCAAGATGATTATTATGAACAGATGCGTGCACTTACACGCTATTATGATGAAATCGATGAGGAAATGATTTTACTAAAGAGTCGGATGCATGCGATTTTACAGATGAGTTTTCCAGAGCTTGAAAAACTCATTACGCCAAGTTCCGCATTATTTTTAAATATCGTACAGCTTTACCCACACCCTACCTTTGTTTTGTCTCATTCAAAAACCGTCATAAAAAATCGGTTGAAGGCGAATACGAAAAAGAACCTTTCCCTTACTCGTGCAGAGAAAAAAGCCGTTGAACTGATGGAAGCAGCTCAAAATAGTTATCCGGCCATTAAGCCGACAGATGTAAGGTGTGATCAAGTAAAGGATTACGCAACTCGTATTGCAGAACTGAAGGAAAAGAAAGAGGCGCTTGTCCAACAGATGACGGAGCTATCAAAAGAACGTCAAGAATATCTTGTATTACGCTCCATCCCTGGTGTGGGTGAATCAACAGCTTGTCGCTTGATTGGTGAAATCGGTGATATTCGCCGCTTCCGAAATGCAAAACAATTAAACGCCTACGCAGGGATCGATATCATGCGCTATCAATCCGGGAACACACAATATCGGGATCGTATCAATAAGCGTGGGAATAAACATTTGCGGAAAATTTTATATTTCATGATGCAAGGGATGCTTATGTTAAAAGAGAAACCAAATCATTTTGCGGATTACTATTATAAATTAAAAACGCAACCTCAGAGAAAGCCTCATAAGGTTGCGATCATCGCCTGTGTTAATAAGTTTCTGAAAGTGACATTTCAGTTATTAACACGAGGCATCCTTTACGATTATGAGTCCGCACTACCAGCTCAGAAATCGTAATAAAACGTAACTCCACTATATCATACAGACCTCTCGAAAAAAATAAAAATCGTTAGGTCTTTTTGGCATATAAAAATATAAGTGTAAAATAAAGAGAGAAACTATGCCCCTACACTTAAATCTAAAATAGCTACAAAAGTTGAAGAATACACTTGATTAATCGTAAGAAAGGAGGCCGGGACATAACCCAAAAACACTATTTTCTCTCAGAGAAAAATAGTGATTTTTTGCTGAACGTTAAAATTGATTTCCATTCCGGGACGCTTTCCGCGGGCGTGGCCTGAGCCTGTAGTCTCAGGCGTCACGCTATTCCCGCAGGAGTCGCCCTGCATTCCAATCAATTTTTCAAATATCCGTTTTTTAATAATGTCTTTCCTCTTATTTAACGGTTATTCTACTTATGTCCCGGCCCCTTTAAAAATTAATATGTATGCCAGAAAGTTTATCTGTTTTCAACCAGCATCTTCTTCATCTTTTTATTTTTATACATCTTTTGGTCGGCTTTATTAAGCAGTTGCCTCATTACACCATATGAAGAAGGTGCATACTCATAGCCCATTGAAATTTGAATGGGCGAGAATGGTGATAAATTAGAAAATTCTTTCATTTCCAAGCGTACTTTTTCTATATACTGTTCAACTTCAAAACTATTTTTATGCGGCATCACCACTATAAATTCATCTCCGCCAATTCTTGCGACAATCATTTCTTCGTCTGCAAATTTTTTTAAGCAATCTGCTGCTGCAACAATTAAACGGTCCCCCATCTGATGACCATATTCATCATTAACTTCTTTCAAGTCATCCAAATCTGCGACAATTACAGATATAGGGATTGAAATTTGATCAAACTCTTTCTTTTTCAATTGGAAGTACTCTCTATTGCACAGACCCGTTAATCCATCATGGGTCGATTTGTATTCAAGCTGCTCCTGTAAAATATAATTACTATGTACGTTTCTGTAAACGCCTTGTACCGCGATTATTTTTCCGTCTTTGTAAACAGGTGTGGCATATTCTTCAAACCAGATGTATTCTCCCAAATGGTTTTTAAATCTTAATTTTATCGGTTTATCGAAGTTAAGGGTTCCCGATTGTTTCTTCCTTAAAATATCGATGTCATCCGGATGAACAATGTCAAAAATCAAATCCGGATTTTCTAAATGTTTTTGCAGTATATTCGGCCCTAAATTACTTTCTAAACTTGGGCTTAAATAAAGATACTTTAGTTTCGGGTAAACTTCACAGTAATATAATATATCCCTGATACCTTCAGTCGTTTCAATCATCGGTTTATATAAATCTATTTTTTGTTGTAACGTCGCCTTTTCATTGTACAGACGTATACATAATACGATGAGGCAAATTAATATACCTCCTACAACAGTACCCATATAAAGACCCGCTTTCAATTTAACTTTCCAATAGCTGCTATAGTATTATTTTACTATAATTATAAATCAGTTGTATATATTAAACTCCCTAATAACAAGTACTTAGTGGTATTTTTATGTATAGTAAATTATCATATTCTTTCGCTAAAGCATCTCTTCCCGGCACCTTTAAAATAAAAACCGCACTTCCCATAAAAAAGAGAAGTGCGGTTATTTAAGCGATCCAATCCTCTTTCGGAATATCGTTCGCTTCTTTCTTGCTATAATAACGCCCTTTTGTCGCCACCCCTAAAATGACAGTCAGAAGTGCTGCCATAAGCGCTGCGAAAAAGGCAGCCGTATTTTGAAGGAATGTGCCCATATATCCGAGCGCTGCAATTGTGCCGATTATAGTTGGAACAATCAACGCAATGACACCAACCGGATTCCATTTAAACAGATTTTCCTGTCTGGATTCGTAATAGCGCGGGCCGATTTTCAGCCATTTTTTGAGAACGAGTGCTTCCGTGACGAGAACTGCTGCCCAGCTCATCAGTGCTACACCTTGGAACGTCATCGCAATTTGAAGATGATCGACAATACCGCCAAGCATTAAGATCATCGCAGCAACACCGCCCACAACTACCCAAAAACGACGGCCGGGCGTAAAGCCAAACATATTTTCAAAAAAGTTCGAGAGTGAAAGTGAGCTGCTGTAAATATTCGTGATGTTAATACGGACCTGCGTCAGTACTGTGAATACGACACCACCGAGTCCTAACAATGTCACGATATAAACGCCGGGATTCGCTTCAGCAAATTTTACACCGAACCAGATACCAAGCCCGCCCATTACTCCGAAACAGAAAATTTGCGGAATAAAACCAATAGCAATAGAACCGATCTTCAAGTCTTTCGGTTTCAGGAAACGTGCATAATCTGAGGCAATCAAAGCCGTAAGACCCATGATTCCGTGTTGCATTCCGATACATAACAGCAATGCCGTACCGCCTATTTGAACACCTTCAGGTAAATAGGTCCAGAAATTTCCGGGGTTTAGTGATGGGGTATTGAAAGCAATAACAATCGCAGTAATGAGGAATAATCCAAAAATCGGCAATGACCATTTTTGAAGTTTGTCCAATTGTTTAATGCCAAACCAGTTTAACGGAATTACTAGTGAACCAAAGATTACAATCAAAAGCCAGACCGGAATCGCCGGGAAATATGCATGAACTGCAGCGACTAAAATCATACCTTCAAAGGCACAATACATAATAAAGTTTGATGCGTAAATTAATGAGGTTAATGAGGCTCCGATATAACCGAATCCTCCGCGGGATAATAAGTTGACGTTCATGCCGGACTTAGCCGATAAATAAACAATAATACTTCCGAGAATACCTGCGACAATGATGGCATAGCCGGCAGATATAAGTGCATTGACCGCTCCGAACTGTAGTGCCATAACACTTCCCATCTGGAAATAGAAAATGGCAGTTGCAATGCCGAACGTTATATTCGTGATACTTAACCAGCCCATTTTGCGTTCTTCACGCGGAACCCGGTCAAACGTATAGTCACTTGTTGCTTCTTTTTGATATAAGTCTCTTTCTGTTAAACTCTGATCTGCAGTAATCTCAGATCTCATTCAATCAAATCCTTTCTGTACTTATACTTCTTTTGTTTCAAAGGAACTTTTGTTGGAGGTGGATGGATCTTATAAGGGAAAGGGCGGTTACGGGTAATCATCTGCAATTGATCCCTTCAATTCAGAAACAAAAAAAGAAATGATATTTTACCGCGCAGACAGTTGTGAGCGTAAGTTAAATAGCTCCATTAAATATTCTAACATAATTTAACGCAATTATTTGTAATCTCCCCCTAAGTCGTTCTTTAGGGCTACAAGAACTCCACTCTTTTCCAGTCAATAAAAAAGCTCGAAAAACATAAAATTCTCTTGTTTTCCGAGTTGTTTAACAGGTAGTACAGCTTGTATGACCGCCTGTTTATTCTATATATTCTTTTACACTTACCGCAAAATGGCTGTTGGGCAGATAAGTAATTTTGAGCGGTTTCCCTTTCCAATTCGCTTCGTAATCTCTCCGGTGAATCTCAAGATTATACACATCGATTGTCAGCTCTTCAAACTCTAACTTCATCAGTTTCGGAAGACCATAATCGGGCGGCTCGTATTCCACGCCTATCGGTACAGCGACCATCTCCTCAAAATCTTTATTTTCATAAGCCACTTTGTCTTTATAGAGAAGTGCCGATGTTTCTGAAAAAGAGTAACCCACTCCGAACATGATCAAGACAATCACTATACTCACCATTTTTCCGAACCAGCTCTTTATTCCAAAAACCATCCCTATGAACCCTATTCCAAAACATACACTTACCCCTGCTGCAGCAAGGGCATTCATCATCTCATGAACAATAAAATGCTCTTCATTAAAGAAGGATATTCCCCATATGAATAAGGATGGGAGTAAAATAAGCATGGCAATCAGCATAAAAACTGCAATGATGCCATCACCTTTTTGATAGCCTGGCCAAAGTGAGCGGCGTTTCTTTTTCTTTTTATTCATTTGTTTAATAGCCATCTCAACTTCCTCCAATTTCTAAAAGTGAACTATCATCAGTTCGTTTTAGTTTCATTAAGTTTTTTACGTTTTGAGGAGTTATTGGTTTCTGAGTTTATAGATGTATTTATAGCAGTCCGTTAAGAGTAGTATTTTCCTAGCGTAATATTAAACGATATCTTCGGCTGGTAATGGCTCGGTCGTCTTTCCTATTCACCAATCACTGCATAAAACTGATAGCCCATATACAGTGCCATTATCCAGATGATGACTGCAGAAATTTTATTAAGGTAATTTAAAAATTCCCCGTTCCCGTCAATTTGTCCAATCTTCCTCCCGACAATGGCAAGCGACAGAAACCAGATCCATGATACGACTATACAAGCCAAAGTAAACATCCATTTCTCATACCCTGTATAAGTTAATGAACTTGTTCCGATTACCCCGATTGTATCTAAAATAGCATGGGGGTTAAGCAGCGATACGGATGCAGCAAATGTTATTTGGCGCCGAGCTGAAAATCCTTTTTCCTCCCGCTTCGCATTTATCGCAGGATTGTCTTTCCATATCATCCACCCCATATATGCCAAGAAAAAGAACCCTGCTAAAAACAATGCTATTTTCAGCCATTCAAAACTAAAAACAATTACAGATACTCCTGCTACCGCCAAATAAATCAAAATCGTATCACAGATGCCTGCTGTTACTATTGCAGGCAGTGCCTTCTTAAATTTCCGGTGTGTTGCGCCTTGATTAAAAATAAATACGTTTTGAACACCCAATGGCAAAATTAAGCCAAATGCCAATAGGATTCCATGAATTAATGGTTGCACGTTTATTCCTCCTGTTTTCCATGATTTAAGAATAACGGTGAAGGAACGATTTGTCTCCACTTATTGAAGCGTTTGGAGTATGCTTCGTGATGGTATTGCCTTGCATTTTTAATGAGTATCTTGACTTACGATTAATTGATAAATTAATGTAGTAAATAGAACATGATAGGCGATAAAATTCGCCCTTAACCGGCTATAGACGAATGACTCCTGTCAGTTTAGTAAACTGGCGGGAGTCTGTTTTTTTAAGGGAGGTTACTTAATTTGCAAATGATTTTAATAGGAATCGGCGGTGCGATTGGAGCGGCATTACGATATGGCGTATCCCTGCTTTTATTCACAAACGAGACAGCTGCCTTCCCATTTGCAACGGTTGCAGTGAATTTGGCAGGCTGCTTTCTTTTAGGGTTGCTCTCTTCGGGGCTTGAACTGAAACTAACAGCAAACCCTGACTATTTATCAGCATTTAAAACCGGTTTAATTGGATCGTTTACAACTTTTTCCACATTCAGTATCGAAGTTATCCAATTGCTGGAGCATCACTTTTATTTTTCCGCCTTCCTTTATATTCTCATTAGTGCCATTTTCGGATTAATTTTTGTTGCACTTGGCATGAAGATCGGAAAAAGCCTTTCGGAAAGGGAGAAATCAGTATGATGAACTTCTTGTTAGTGGCCTTTGGCGGGTTTTTCGGAGCCATTTTGCGCGCTGTTGTTTCTAAGCGGCTCAATCATACAAACCGGTTTATGTACTTTGGTACTTTTACGGTAAATATGCTCGGCTCTTTTGCATTAGGTTTTTTGGTTAATATGCATCTTCATACAAATGTAAATCTTATTTTGTGCATCGGATTTTTAGGAGCGTTCACTACATTCTCTACTTTCAAATTGGAAAGTGTGACACTTGTCCATGCAAAACAATGGAAGCAATTTTTACTCTATTCTTTACTCACCTATTCGGTCGGCCTATCCTTTGCTGTTGCCGGCTTTTTGGCGGCAAAACTATATGTATCCTAATGTTTCAATTTCCCCCTTCCAGTCAGCATATTGTTAACGTGTTATGTTTACTTTCAAAACACGCGGGTAAATTTACATTGTGCAACTTAGAGGAGGATGATAGAAATGGTAAAACATATTGTGGGGTATTATGATACAGAAGCAGAAGCAATAGATGCAATTGAGGATCTCAAACGACAAGGTTACCGTACGGAAGATATTTCAGTTATCAGTAAAAGCCAATCAGATGTTGATACGATTTCCGATGAAACAGGTGCAAACGTTGCAGAAGGTGCAGCTACAGGCGCAGCTGCGGGCGGTGCATTAGGCGGAATTGGCGGCGTGCTTGCAGGTCTTGGCGCATTGGTGATTCCAGGAATCGGTCCTATTGTCGGAGCAGGTCCAATTGTTGCCGGTATTACAGGTGCGGCAGCTGGTGCAGGTGTCGGCGGCTTGACGGGTGCTCTTATCGGAATGGGGATTCCAGAAGATGAAGCAAACCGTTACAACGAACAATTTGAATCCGGTAAAATTTTAATTATGGTAGATGAAGACACACGCGGTACAACACTTTTATAATAAAACTGCAGAAAGTCATTCCTGATTTGTCAGGATGGCTTTCTTTTTTCATTCCTACAGGAAGTAGTTTCCCCCCTCCCTGTTTCCTCATGTTTACAAATATTCCTCCGGGGTAAATTTTAGTATGTAAAAGAGTTTTGAGAGGATGAGAGAAATGGCAAAACATGTCGTAGGATATTATGATACAGAAGCAGAAGCAATCAAAGCAGTTGAGGAATTAAAGCAACAAGGATACAGCGCACAGGATATTTCAATCATCAGTAAAAACGTATCGGATGTAGATGCAATCTCCAACGAAACCGGCGCAAATGCCATGGAAGGCGCAATTACAGGTGTTGCTGCGGGCGGAACATTAGGCGGACTCGGCGGTGTTATTGTCGGCCTTGGTGCACTTGCGATTCCAGGTATCGGTCCTGTCGTTGCTGCCGGACCAATCGCTGCAGGGTTAACAGGATTAGCTACCGGTGTAATGGTCGGCGGTATTGTCGGTGCTTTAGTCGGTATGGGTATTCCGGAAGACGAAGCGGAGCGCTACAACGAGCAATTTGAAGCTGGCAAGATTTTAATCATGGTTGCCGAAGATAAACGTGGCTCAGATACCATTTCATAAATAAAATAATTTTGGCCATCCTATAACTCGGGATGGCTTTCCTGCTTTTTTAACAGCATTAAAGGTCAAATTCCCCCTCGCCCAATCAGTAGGTGCGAGCTGAATTTCATGGTATATTATTGAAGTTGCACTATTAAGTGTTATTTTACAGATGGAGGTTTTACGATGCTCAAAAATTTGCAAGATACAACAACATTAAATAACGGTGTTAAAATGCCTTGGCTAGGACTCGGTACATATTTAGTTGAGGAAGGACCTGAACTGCTGAATGCGGTGAAATTTGCGATTAAGCATGGTTACCGCAGTATCGATACAGCTGCCGTTTATCAAAATGAAGAGGGCGTCGGCGAAGCAATCCGTGAAGCAATAAAAGAAACAGGTATTTCAAGAGAAGAATTATTCATCACTTCTAAAGTGTGGAATACAGATTTAGGCTATGAAGAAACACTTGCTGCCTACGAAACTAGCTTAAAGAAATTAGGTCTTGAATACTTGGACTTATACCTTATCCACTGGGCGGTTGTAGATAAATACAAAGATGCATGGCGCGCGATGGAAACACTTTATAAAGAAGGAAAAGTGAAGGCGATCGGTGTTTGCAATTTCCAGGTTCATCATTTGGAAGATTTGATGAAAGATGCGGAAATCAAACCGATGATCAACCAGGTGGAATACCACCCTCGCTTAGCCCAAACGGAAGTAAAAGCTTTCTGTGAAAACAACGACATTCAGTTTGAGGCATGGTCTCCGTTAATGCAGGCAAAATTATTGGACAACCCTCTTTTAAATGAATTGGCTGCCAAATATAATAAAACGGTTTCTCAAGTCATTTTAAGATGGGATCTGCAAAACGGTGTTGTAACGATTCCAAAATCAACGAAAGAACATCGCATTGTAGAAAATGCCGATATCTTTGATTTTGAGCTGACTACTGAAGATATGGAACAGATTAATGGCCTTAACCAAGATTTACGTATCGGGCCGGATCCTGACAACTTCAGCTTTTAATTAACCGCTCCATTCAAAAAGCTGTCCACGTCTCATTCCGAGGACAGCTTTTTTTACTGAATAACATATACTTGAAATTTTTTTAGAAAACGAGTAAACTATCAAAGTGCTCATTCATCCAAGTTAATAGTAACTGTATAACCTCAAGAATATGGCTTGAGGGTCTCTACCAGGAACCATAAAATCCTGATTACAGAAAATGATATTTTTCATTTTTTGTAATCAGGATTTTTTTATTTTTAATGGAAAGGAAGTAAGACAAAATATGAATTTCAAAGTATTAATACTCGCATTATCAACGGTTGCTGTTGGATTGGTAGAATTGATCGTTGGAGGCATTCTCCCAATCATCGCAACGGATATGAATATTTCAATAAGTACTGCAGGACAGCTGATTACCGTATTTGCCCTTATTTATGCAATCGCCGGCCCTGTGTTATTAGTTTTAACGAGCAAAGTTGAACGAAAAAAGTTATATCTTATTTCGTTGTTTATTTTCTTCATCAGTAATATCATGATGTATTTCAGTGTGACATTCACATTTATGATGGTTGCCCGTATTTTAAGTGCAATGAGTACTTCACTGATCACCGTGCTTTCGTTAATCCTCGCTGCAAAAGTTGTTTCACCGGCGCATCGTGCGAAGGCACTTGGTTTCATTTATATGGGAATTAGTTCTTCGCTCGTATTAGGTGTACCGCTTGGCATTTTAATTTCCGATTATTTCGGATGGCGTGTAATTTTCCTAGGCATTGCGATTTTATCAGTAGGCTCATTTATTCTAATTTCACTCTTTTTAGAGAAGGTTCCTGGGGAAATGACCATTCCACTTTCGCAACAATTAAAGGCGGTTGCCAGTTCCAAAATCGGCAGTGCCCATCTTGCAACGATGTTTATGCTGGCTGGACACTATACGATGTACGCGTACTTCACACCATTTTTGGAAACAGAACTAAGTCTGAATTCCAGCTGGATCAGTCTTTGCTATTTATTATTCGGGATTGCTGCAGTAAGCGGCGGCGCATTTGGCGGAACGCTTTCGGATAAAATCGGTGCACCTAAGAGTATTATTTTCGTTATTGTTTCATTTGCAGTCGTGTTATTCATACTGCCATTCACGACCTTCTCTCTTATCATCTTCATACCGATTATGATGATTTGGGGAGCGCTAAGCTGGAGTTTATCACCACCACAGCAAAGCTACTTGATTCAGACAGATCCTGCCACATCAGATATTCAGCAAAGCTTTAATAATTCGGCTTTACAGATCGGAATTTCGATGGGATCAGCGTTTGGCGGAATTGTAATCACTCAAACAGACACGATTTCACATGCAGCTTGGTATGGTGGCGCACTTGTACTAGTTGCGTTAGCATGTGCAGTCTTTTCTTTAACGAGAAAAACAAATGGTAGAGAAGAAAAAATTTCTACTTCGGCTGCCCATCATTCGAATATATAAGTTAGAAGCCCCATTCGTTTTATAATCGAATGGGGCTTCTTCTATTCTCGGATATATTTATTATAGATTTGTAAATCTGTAGATTGTTTCGTGATAATAAGGAATTCCTTTTTTTATAATAGAACTTGGTAAATGTTTATATTTCATGCTATTTGGAGCATTTTGTACCTCTAAACAAATACCTAAATAATTTTGTGCGGGTGCTTCCTTAAATGAGTAGCCACTGCCGATTTTACTGCCAGTATATACAACTAAAGCTTGTTCATCCGTTATGATTGTAAGTTTGCGGCCACTTTCTTCCTCCGATAATACAATTTCACTTTTTTCTAATAAAAACGGATGGTCTATACCTCCGCTCGCCAACTTAACTTGCGGAAAGTTACTCTCCATGACTTCCTTCAAATATTTCTTTTCATTAAAGTCAAATATTGTACCAATTACATTTTCTATATTGCCCAGCGGTAACCCCTGCTCATCAATATAAAGCATTCCTCTACTGGAAAATTTCAATGTATGCCCTTCAATCGTACGCTTTAAATTTCCGCTTAGATTAAAGTAACTATGATTTGTACAATTTAGAATCGTATCAGTATCGCTTATACCTTCATACGAAATAATTAGCTCGTTACTGGCTGTTAATGTATAGGTAATAGACATATTTAACTTTCCAGGAAAATCAACGGATTCAAAATTGAGAAAGTATCTTACATATTGTCCACGCGAGGAAACACCTGTTTCAAATTGCCATAGCTGATTGTGAAAGCCGTCATTTCCACCGTGCAGTAAATGGTGCCCTTCATTTGCCCTCGCTTGAAAAGAAACTCCATTGATTTCTAAAATAGCATCTTCAAGACGGCCTGCAAAAGGTCCAATCGCCGCACCAAAAAACTGCGGATATTGTTTATATTTTTCTGCCGTATCAAATGAACAAACAACATTTTCAATTATTCCATTAGCATCAGGGGGAGCGATTGCCGTAATCGTACACCCTAATGTACAACTGCTTACATACATCCCATTCGTATTCGTTAAAATAACTTCATAAACGGGATGCTTGTTTATTTGACCAAAAGATCTAACTTCAATCATTGCAAACGTAATCAGCTAATACGATTTGTTGATTTGTGTCTACCGATTGCTGAATCGCGTGCAAAATCCCCACGTTTTTGCGTGAATAATTATGCTGTACTGTCAGTGCTCCATTAGTACGTACAGCATCGGAGAAGTATTCAACCTCTTGCTTGTATATATCTCCTCCGGTTTGTTCGATACGTTCTGTTGTTAAAGTATTGATAGTAATTTGTCCATTCCCGCTTAGACGGTCTGGTCTAAATGCATTTTTAACTTTTACCGTTCCCTTCGTCCCCACTATTTCATATTCATTTCGTTCTGTCATATCAAAACTACAATCGATCATTCCGTGGATTCCATTTTCCAGCTCGACTATTCCAAACGCAGAAATATCGACAGTAGTTTTTGAATCTGCAATCCTTTTAAATGAAAGTGACTTAACGTCATTTCCCAAAATGAGTTGCATTGCATGAACCGAATAACAACCAACATCCCAGATAGCACCCCCACCTTTTTCTGCGTTCATGCGAATGTCACCTTTACGATCTGTTAAATAAAATGAGTGACTTGATTTAAAAAGTTTTACTTCACCAATTTCTCCAGAATTAATAATTTCTTTTACTCGCATATGCTGTGGATGAAATTGGTACATGAACGCTTCCATAAACTGTACATTCTCTTCATTACAAACTGTAATCATTTCTTCTAAATCAGCTTCATTTAATGCAGCAGGTTTTTCACACAAAATGTGCTTTCCTGCCTTTGCTGCTTTAATGACCCACTCTTTATGTAAATCATTTGGGAGTGGAATATAAATTACTTCTACCTCATGATCATTTAATAATTCATCATAACTCTCGTAAGCTCTTTCGATTCCTAGTTTTTCAGCGATCGCATGTACCTTTGGACCACGGCTGGCAATTGCAATGACTTCCGCATTTTCAGCACGTTTTATAGCCGGAATCAGTTGCGTTTGCGCAATATTGGCTGTACTTAAAATACCCCATTTTACTTTGTTCATTATAAATTCCTCCCTAGCGAAATAGTTTTAATTGTTCATTTAACGCTTTTGTCTGAGTGTAAATCTGTTGATATACCGCATATAGCTGATTGTATATTTCAACATTCTCACGATTCGGTTCAAATTTCCCTTCTACTTGAACACAAGCCTGAACAGCTTCTTCAAAATCTGTGTATATATTCGCTCCTACCGCTGCAATCATACACGCACCGATACTTGGCCCTTGCTCATTTTTTAGTTTATACACCGTTACATTAAAAATATCGGCCTGCATTTGTAGCCAGACTGGACTTTTTGCGCCACCGCCGATAGAAACCATTTCGGTAATATCTTTGCCCGAGTTACGGAAAATCTCTAACGAATCACGCAGTGAAAAAACGATTCCCTCCATCACAGCCCGCGCAAAATGTTGCTTTGTATGTGATGCATCTATGCCAATATAGCTTCCACGAATCGTAGAATCTGCATAAGGTGTGCGTTCACCTACAATATACGGTGTAAATAATAACCCGTTACTTCCCGGAGTAATTGTATTAATCCCCGCAAACAATTCATCATAAGACTGCCCTTCCGCAAATCTCTCTTTAAACCAGCTAAGGGAGTGCCCCGCCGACAACGTAACCCCCATTGTGTAGTAAGCATCCTCTACAACATGGTTAAAATAGTGTACCTTTCCTTCAAAATCCTTTGTATTGGATTCCTCATATGATAATAGAACTCCCGATGTACCAATACTGACCATTGTTTTACCATCACCTGCAACACCAGAACCAATTGCCCCACAAGCATTATCCGCACCACCAGCATAAATCTTAGTTGCGGTCGTTAATCCTGTGCTTTTAGCAAATTCCACTGTCAATTGCCCCACTTCTGTTGCCGATGACACAAGCGGTGGACATATTGCTAAATTAATTCCCAGCACTGCAGCTATTTCCTGACTCCATTCGCTCTTTTCTATATCCAGTAATAATGTGCCTGCCGCATCGGAATAATCCATATGCAAATTTCCAGTCATCACAAAACGCACATAATCCTTAGGTAATAGAAAAGTTTTTATCGCTTTGAAAATTTCCGGTTCATATTCCTTTACCCATAGAATCTTTGGTAACGTAAAGCCTTCAAGAGCATTATTTTTAGTAATTCTCAGCAGGTCCTCCTGCCCAACTTGTTCAACAATTTGCTTACACTGCTCTGTTGTCCGCGTATCATTCCATAAGATTGCAGGTCGAAGAATATCATTATTTTCATCAAGTAGCACCAATCCATGCATTTGACCAGAATAACTAATCCCTACAATAGTAGAAACATCTCCTGTAAATCGTTTAACAATTTCCTGAATTGCCGCTTTAGTTCCAGTCACCCAATCATTTGGATTTTGCTCTGAGTAACTTGGCTTTTCATGAACAAGCGGATAGCTCCTTGATGCTTCATCGACAATAGTTCCTTGCTCATTCATTAACAGTGCTTTTACTGCGCTTGTTCCTAGGTCAATCCCGATTACATACTTCATATTTCTGCCTCCACCCGTATACTGCATAAAAGGCTAGACCAAAAGTATAAATCTTTTGCTCTAGCCTCAAAAAGCTTCTTGACCACAATTATTCAGCTATAACATTTAAAATGTACTGATTTATAATCATTTTCAATTTTTCTGTGCGACCAGAGCTGTTTTTAACGTCCCCAAGCCCTAAAGCATATTCTTCCAACTGCTTGAAGCCGACAGTCCCATCAACAATTTGTTTGCCTATGCCTTCGTTATAACTGCTATAACGATTATCTACGAAGTTTTCCAACACACCATCTTCCAATAGCTTGTGGGCAACCTTCAGTCCGACAGCAAATGAGTCCATTCCCGCTATATGTGCATAAAACAAATCATCCTGCTCAAATGATCCACGGCGTACTTTTGCATCAAAGTTCAAACCGCCCTTTCCGAGGCCGCCATTTTTCAAAATTTCATACATTGCTAACGTGTTTGTGTAAAGGTCTGTAGGGAATTCATCCGTATCCCATCCAAGTAATGTATCGCCCTGGTTGGCATCCACTGAGCCCAGCATCCCGTTAATACGTGCTGTATGTAACTCATGCTCAAATGTATGCCCGGCTAATGTTGCATGGTTTGCTTCTATATTGAATTTGAACTTGTTTTCTAATCCGTACGTACGCAAGAAACCAATCCCTGTTGCTACATCGAAGTCATATTGGTGTTTTGTCGGCTCTTTTGGCTTTGGTTCAATCAAGAATTGACCTTCATAACCAATTTCTTTTGCATAATCTACCGCCATGTTCAAGAACTTACCAAGATTATCTTGTTCTAACTTCATATTTGTATTAAGCAGTGTTTCATAGCCTTCACGACCACCCCAGAAGACATAGTTTTCAGCGCCTAAACGCTTCGCTACTTCCAATCCCTTTTTCACTTTCGCAGCCGAATAGGCAAAAACATCTGCATTAGGTGAAGTCGCAGCACCGTGAACAAAGCGTGGGTTTGAAAACATATTGGCTGTATTCCATAGGAGCTTAGTTTTTGATGTAGCCATGTAT
Organism: Solibacillus sp. FSL W7-1436; assembly: GCF_038007305.1. NCBI lineage: Bacteria > Bacillati > Bacillota > Bacilli > Caryophanales > Caryophanaceae > Solibacillus > Solibacillus sp. FSL W7-1436. Next base: position 1,574,481 of record NZ_JBBOWV010000001.1, on the reverse strand, counting down.
TTTTCCATCATGTCTATAATTTCATCCAGGTTTTTATTCGTTTCCGCCAATGACTGGCCTTCCGGTGCAACGTCTACATCATGGAAGCAGAAAAATGGCACATTTAACTTTTCATAAAATTCAAATGAAGCTTCTAAACGTGCCTTTGCTAGGTCCATGCCGGAAAATTTGTCCCATGACCGCTCCATATTTCCTGCACCAAACGGATCTCCGCCATCATACGTAAATGTATGCCAATAGGCTACACCAAAACGTAAAGTTTCCTCCATCGTTTTCCCGCCAACAACTTCCTCTGGATTGTAGTATTTAAATGCTAAATCACTTGTTGATTTTGGTCCTTCATACTTGATTGCTGAGATATTGCTGAAATATGACATATAATATTCCCCCGATTCATTTGTTTTTAGAAATGATGTCAACCCATACCGCCAAAATTAAAATCAAACCTTTTACGATATACTGCCAGTAAGCGCCGATATTCATCATCGACATTCCGTTATCAATACTTGCCATAATGAGTGCACCGATAATCGCACCAAAGATCTTCCCTTTACCGCCCATTAAAGATGTACCGCCAATTACGCAGGCTGCGATGGCATCCAATTCATAACTGTTCCCGGCAGATACTGTTGCTGCATTTAAACGTGCTGTTAATAACACACCTGCTACTCCAGCTAAAGCACCCATGCTGACGAATACATATAGCGTATTTCGTTTAATATTTATTCCCGATAATGCTGCTGCTTCCGGGTTGCCGCCTATTGCATAAATCCGGCGTCCAAATGCTGTTTTTGTTGTAATGAACATGAAAACAAGCGCAATTACCGCTACAATTAAAAACGGGATTGGAATACCTAAATAACGATTCAACATATACGTAATGACTACTAGAACAACAGAATAAACTGTCACTTTTCCATAATCGATTACAGAAGGCAATAATAATAAGCCCATTTCCTTACGCTTTCTACGACTATTTACCGTGAAAGCTATCATTAAAATAACGGCTATAGCAGCTATAATATAACCTGGTATAAATGGTAAGTAACTGTTTCCGATTTGTTTGAAACTTGGGTTTAATGATGAAATCGTTTGACCATCCGATAAACCGATTAGAACCCCTCGGAATATCAACATTCCGCCAAGCGTAACAATAAATGCGGGTACTGCTCGGTATGCGACCCACCATCCTTGCCATAACCCAATTAAACCTCCAATTATAATTGCTGCGAGTACAACAACCGGTGTACTCCATCCTTGCCAAACTTGCAGCATTGCGGCAATTCCACCTGTAACCCCTACAATCGAACCTACCGATAAATCAATGTGTCCTGCCACAATTACCAATGTCATTCCTACCGCAAGTACAGCTATGATCGACATTTGGGTAAATAAATTGGATATATTACGAGAAGATAAGAATTCCCCTCCAGTAAAAAATGTGAAAATAATAGCAATAAAAATTAAAGCAATAATTAAGGTATAGGATTGTAAATCGAATTTGAAGGATAATTTACTTTCTTTTTTGATTGTCTGTTCATTAATCACGTTTTTTCCCTCCAGTTGCACACATCATTACTTTTTCCTGTGTTGCTTCTTCTCTTGCAAATTCTCCCGTAATTTCCCCTTCACACATAACAAGAATTCGATCTGACATTCCTAAAACTTCAGGCAGCTCAGATGAAATTAGTACAATCCCTACACCTTGTTGGACAAGCTCATTCATAATTTTGTAAATTTCATATTTAGCACCAACATCAATCCCTCTAGTAGGCTCATCTAAGATTAATAGTTTTGGATTATTCATAATCCACTTACTCAAAACAACCTTTTGCTGGTTTCCTCCACTTAGCTTTCCTACCTCTATGTCTAGATTAGGTGCTTTTAATTTCATCTTGGTTGTAATCTCTTCTGCTGCTCTTACTTCAAGTGCTTGGCTAATCACATTTAGTTTCATCACCTTGTTTAATGCAATCAGTGTCGTATTTTTTGCGATATCCATTCCTAGTACTAGACCGTATCGCTTACGATCTTCCGATACATAAGCAAATCCCTCTTTAATAGCATCCGCTGGTGATTTAATTGTTACGGTTTTATCATTTAATTTGACCGTACCTTCTTTTTTACCAGGCATTCCGCCAAACAAACTAATAAACAGCTCTGAGCGACCTGCTCCCATCAAGCCGGAAAATCCTACAATTTCACCCTTTTTAACATTGAAATTTATATTAGATACAACTTTTTTTCCCGATTTATTGTATGAAGTGTAGTTTTCTACATGTAATACATTTTCATCACTAATTTCATGCACCTCATAAGGGAATAACTCCGTCAGTTCACGACCAACCATCTTTGTAATGATCATTTCCTCAGTGAGATACTCGATGGAGTTCGTTGAGATTGTCTGACCATCACGTAAAATTGTTACAGAATCAGCCAGCTCCATTACTTCTCCTAATTTGTGCGAAATGTATATGCATGTTACACCTTGTTTTCGAAGTTCATTTAACAATTTAATTAAAACAGCTACATCACTTTCTGTAAGAGCAGCTGTCGGCTCGTCTAAGATTAGAATATCCGTTTCCTTCGTCAGAGCTTTTGCAATTTCCAGAAGTTGCTGCTTTCCTACCGTTAATTCGGATACCTTCATTTGTGGATCCAGATCTAAACCAACCTTTTCAAGTGCTACCTTCGACTTTTTATAAATTTCATTCCAATTAATAACGGCCGAGCGCATTAAATCATGTCCTAAAAATAAATTTTCAGCAATCGTCATTTCACCAACCAATGCCAGTTCCTGATAAATAATTGCCACTCCTGCATCTTGTGATTCTTTAATATTTTTGAAACTTGCTTCTTTGCCTTTGATTAAAATTTTCCCACTGTATGTGCCCGCCGGATAAACGCCGCTTAATACTTTCATCAAGGTCGATTTCCCTGCACCATTTTCACCACATAAGGCATGGATTTCACCTTTTCGGACTGAAAAAGTAACATTGTCCAGAGCCTTAACACTTGGAAACTCTTTTGTTATTCCTTTCATTTCTAAAACATATTCAGTCATGTTTCCACCACCATTCTCGATATCCTCATTTAAAAGAAAGGAGGGAAATTCTCCCCTCCTTGTGCTGTTATTTACGGACGGTCACTTTCCGGAACATTTTTATATACATCATCATAGCTATGGAATTCATCTTCAATAACTGTTGTCATAAGTTCATCTTTACCTACTGAAATTGGGTCCAGCTTAATGAATGGAACATCCATCTGGCCATTGTTTACAGAATCCGTAGCAGTAACTTCCTCACCTTTTGCTAATTGAACCGCTACTTCTGCACTCTTTTCAGCAATTGCTTTTATTGGCTTGTAAACGGTCATTGTCTGTAATCCCTCTGCAATACGCTGAACACCTGCCAGGTCAGCATCTTGCCCAGAAATTAATACTTTACCAGCTAATCCCTGAGCTTCTAACGCCTGAATTGCGCCACCAGCCGTATTATCGTTTGAAGCAACGACAACATCAATATTGTTTTTGTTTGCAGTTAATGCGTTTTCCATGATTTTTAATGCTTCATTTGCATCCCAGTCTTTCGCCCACTGATCGCCTACAATTGTAATATCACCTTTATCAACTAATGGCTGAATAATATTCATTTGCCCTTCACGGAACATTTTTGCGTTGTTATCCGTTGGAGATCCCCCCATTAAGAAGAAGTTTCCGTCAGGTTTTAAATTCACTAAATACTCCGCTTGCATCTCGCCCACACGTACGTTATCAAATGAAACATATGCACTGATATCTGCCCCGTTAATCAATCGGTCATATGCTAATACTGGAACGTCTTCTGCATTTGCCTGCTCCACAACAGTGGATAAAGAATCTGAATTAATCGCAATAATTACTAATGCATCTAAATCCTGAGACAGCATATTTTGTATTTGCGATAATTGCTTTGCTTCATCACCATTTGCAGACTGCACTACGACTTCTGCACCCATTTCTTCGGCCTTAGCTACGAAGAAATCACGGTCATGCTGCCAACGTTCTAATGTTAAGTCCGATACCGATAAACCAATCTTCAATTTATCGCCTGCTGAATCACTTGAATTTGCCTTGCCTGTATCTTTGCTTGAGTCGCCTGCATCCTGTCCACAAGCTACCAATAACATTGATATTACTAACAGAATTCCAAAAAGAAAGCCCTTACATTTACGCATGAACTACACCCCTTTAATATTTGTAATATTCTCAATTTAAAAATAGAATAACATGTTAATATTTGTTTGTCTATTGGATGAACAAAGTTTTTTTGTTATACTTTAATTAAAATTATCGATCGTTTTGTATTGGAGGGATTGTTACTTTGTCTTGGAATCAACAAATAGGGAAAAAATTTAATAAGCAGCAAATTTTAAATTATATTTTTTCTAAAAGGATTGTTTCTAGAGGAGAAATCATTGAAGAAATTGGGTTAAAAAAAGCAACTGTTGCAAATTTAGTAACAGAACTAATAGAGGACCGATTAATCGTAGAAGATGGGAAAGATTGTTCAACTGGAGGGAGAAGATCCCGGTTATTAAGGTTTAATGAAACAGCTGGTTTTGCACTTGGCATTGATATTGGCGTTAACTATTTATATGGTGCCGTCTTTAATATAAAAGGAGAAATTGTTTTCGACCATTTCCAACTCGTACCATCAATTCAACTTGACGCGTATTTAAAAAGTATTTTGAGTTTAGTTGAATTACTCGTAAAAAATGTGCCCCCTAGTCCATTCTCAATCGTCGGATTAGGAGTTGCCGTTCCTGGTTCTGTTAATAAAGACGGCGTAATTATTATTGCACCTAATTTACGTTGGGGAGATTTTGATATCAGTGGATATTTGCGTGATCGCTTTGACTTCCCCATCTATATTTCAAATGAGGCAAATGCTGGTGCCTATGCAGAGTATATTTTCGAAAATAATAAAGAAACTTCAAATCTATTATATTTAAGTATAGGTATCGGATTAGGTGTTGGGATTATTATTGATCATAATATTTATCTAGGTGTTAACGGCTATTCGGGCGAAAGTGGTCATACAATCATACATATGAATGGTCGTAAATGCACTTGCGGGCGCAACGGATGTTGGGAAGCATACGCCTCAGAATACGCTCTCATTCATGATGCGACTTATATGTTAAAAGAAAGAGAACTATCATTAGAGCAGCTAATTACCTTTGCTGAAGAGGGTCATGAAGATGTTATTCAATTATTTAAGGAAACCGGGTACTATATCGGTCTCGGGATTACTAATTTAATTCAAACATTTAACCCCGAAAAAATTATTATTGGTAATCGTATAGTAAAAGCGCAAAAATTTATTGAGCAATCTATATTAGATACAATTCACGCTAATACTATGCATTTTCAGCGGGATAACTACTCTGTGCAATTTTCGAAATTAAAGGATCGTGCAATTGCCCTCGGTGCTGCCTCTTTTATCATTGATCAATTTATTCAGCTACCATTCGATTAATCTCTACTTTCATAGGGAAAATATATTTAACTTATCTCATATAGTTAAAAAATGTATATTATGTTATAATAAGCAAGCCTATAACACTCTCGAATAATAATATAATATTGGAGAAAACTAATGGAAAATCTTAATTTAATGCTTGAAAAAAATAGTCATTTGGAAAGCGATCGTCTTTTTTTACGCCCAATTTCAATTGAAGATACTGAAGATATGTACGAATATACAGCGGATGAAGAAACAATGAAATTCCTTTATCATGCACACAAAGATCTAGAACAAACGAAGAAAATGATTGAGAATTATTTTATGAAAGAACCTGCCGGGAAGTATGCGATCGTATTAAAAGAAAGCAATAAAATGATCGGTGCAATTGAATTCCGTGTTCATGAATGGAATAAAAGCGGCGAACTTGGCTTTACATTGAACCGCAGTTTCTGGGGAAAAGGCTATATATCAGAAGCCAGCAAAGTTGTACTGGATTTAGCCTTCAATACACTCGGCTTAGAACGAGTATTTGCGGAATCACACGTTCATAATGCGGCTTCCGCTAAAGTAATGCAGCGTTTAGGGATGACCCATGAAGGAACAATGCGAAAAAATCATATGATCAAAGGTACTCTCGTAGATAGTGTATATTACTCTATTTTAAAAGAGGAATTCCAACAGGCTTAACAAAAAAACTCAATCATTACAAATAAAGCCCTTCATTCTGTTTTCAGAATGAAGGGCTTTTCAAATTCAATCGGTTCTTAAAGTTGCATTATTATTAGAACGGATTTGTATTCATTAATGTTGCGTTTTTAATATACATGCGGTTGTTCAGCTTCAATTGCGCGATAATATAGTCTGCAATATCTTCAGGGTGCATATATTGATCTCTTTTTTCATCAGGCACTAAGTTCAGTGCATCCGCCAAATCTGTTGCGATTGTACTTGGCGCTAATGCTGTTACACGAATATTGTTGCGGCGCACTTCTGCTGCTAGCGACTCTGTTAAGCCGATGACACCGAATTTAGAAGCACTGTATGCACTTGATGTTGCTGCACCGTTTAAACCGTTTGTAGATGAAATATTAATAACATCACCTGCATTTTTTTCTATTAATTGCGGTACAATTGTGTGCGATACATAAAAAGTACCCATTACATTGATGTCGACAATTTCTTTAAATTCTGCCGGATCCATATCAACAAGCTTATCGAATTTCCCTACGCCCGCATTGTTAACTAAAATATCCGTTAAACCCAACTCTTCTTTTAGATGGGCAGCAGCCTTCTGTACTTGTTCTAAATTTGAAACATCCGCCACTGCATAGGCAGCTTTAACACCATGGCTTTCAATTTCTTTCGCCACGTTCTGTAGTGCTTCTTCTGAACGTGCAATGATCCCTACGTTCACACCCTCTTTTGCTAATGCTACTGCTACCGCTTTACCGATTCCGCGTGCAGCACCTGTTACAACTGCTACTTTACCTTGTAATGACTGACTCAATATTATCGTCTCCTTTTAACATTATTTCAATAAAATTTTAACATAGCCTACTTCTATCCGTCATATTTCGTGTTCGGATGAGATAGAAAGTATTTTTAATTGTTGCGATCTGGTAAATCTAAAATATTTTCAATTCGCCCTCTGTTATAACGTTGCGTTAATATAAATGGTAGATTGGCGAAGAGTGCGTAGATAATATTAATCCAGCCTGCCCAAACAGGGTTCCAGAGGAAAAATAGTGGCGCAGGTAAAATAAGCAGCCAATGCGTCATTTCAGCCCTTTTTGTTTCAGCGGCAAAGACGATCAGATTTTCCCGCTTCGTACCATGTAAATGGCTTTTATTGTAACTTTTCTTTGCAATCAAAGAGCCATCAATTAAGTGCTTTTTCCATTTCTTCACTAAAAATAACCGATTCCAGATTTCCCCGTGCTCCTCCCACTTTGCAATACGGAAAAATACAACATTCTTCAGAAAAAAGCGTAAAGGAATGTTGAAACAGAGCGCTGAAATTGATAAGTGAAGAACGAACCATGCCACTATGTTAACAACGAGAAGCCAAATTGCATTAATAACTGTCATACCTCTCTCCTATTACACTTTGATTTTTCTGCCTCTCCACATGACCGAATGCAAAACATGCGTACGGTATAATGAGTACAAAAATACGGATGTAAAAAATAAATCAAAAAAAGGATAAATCAAGAAAACAACGAGATGAAAATCCCCTACTCTTTTCGCAAGCAAATACAAATGCGCACCGTATAATAAATAGACGACAATGCTGCTGAAGAACGCTACAGAAGATTCCGTTAAAAAGGCGATGAAGGGAGCCATTGCGACCATAATAACACCAAAAATCCAAAGCTGTATGAGTAGCATGACAAATTTATGAGTGGATTGGGAAGCTGTCGCCAAATTTTTTGTCCAGCCTTCCATTAGTTGCTTCGGTCCCTCTTCATACATTCGCATATTTATAATCCCTTTTCCGGCATAATTGGTCACCGGTAAGTCTTTCGCTATAAAAACATCACTCAGCGCAAAGTCATCCATAATCGATTCTTCCGCAGCTTCATGGCCTCCCGTTGCAATGTAACTCTCATTATCACAAAGAATACATGGTCCAAATGATCCTGCCGTTGCAAACTTTTCTTTCCAAACAGTAAATACATTCATTCCTGTCAGCACAATAATATTAAATATTACCGATAAATTTTCATATCGTTTTACAATTTGGTGATATGGCTGAATTGATAATATCCCTTTTCCTTCTTGCTTGCTAAAGCTGTTTACAATGCGCTCAAGGCTGTCTTCAGCAGCAAGCTGAACATCCGCATCCAAAAAAAGGAGCCATTCTCCTCTTGCAGATTGTGCCCCATACGCACAAGCATTGGATTTACCCGGGCTCATCTCGCCTACTTGTTTACATATTAAAACCTTCGCTCCGTATGACGATGCAACTTCAGCAGTATGATCCGAGGAACCATCATCGACTACAATTATTTCAAAACGCTTCCAACTTTGTTGCTGGAGTGATTTTAACAATGGCGGCAACCGAAGCGCTTCATTTCTGGCTGGTATGATGATCGACAATAAAGGTAATGGCGGATTCCCCTCTTTTGCTGGTGGTTTTCTTGTAGACCAAAACATCAGGACACCACATAATAAACCGAGTAAGGATAGTATTTGCACAACCAAATACAAAGTTTCCATTGATCATGTTCCTTCCATTTGCATTTATCTTATAGCTAGTACTATTTACTTCTTCCTATCTTTTTCGATCAGTTTCTTCGCCACCTGTTGCCCGCTAAGCGTAACCATTGGCATACCGCCACCCGGATTAACAGTTCCCCCGACGAAATATAAATTATCATAGCGTTCACTTTGCTTCGGATGTTTAAATCCTTTATTTATTTTCTTATCGGATACAGTTCCGTAAATTGCCCCGCGGTCCGAAGAATACGTCCGTTCAATATCATGAGGTGTCCACATATCCTTTGTAACAATACTTTCTCTAAGATTGTCCAAACCCATATTTTCCAGCTTTATTAATACCTTTTCCGCAAACTCGGTATATTGCTGCCGAGTTAGAGGCTTATCTTGAAGGTGAGGAATATGTGGAAGGATTTTAAGGTTCTCATGACCCGGCAGTGCTTGTTTTGGATCTGTTTTATTCACGTTCACTAAATAAATGACAGGATCATCCGGAAGTTCATGCTTCTCAAAAATCAGATTCATTTGCTTTTTCATATTTTTAGCGAAAAAGAAATTATGATGGGCCAGTTGAGGGTAGCTGTTTTTAACCCCTAAATGTAAAACAAGTCCTGAACTTGCTGGTTCGAATTTTTCATCTAATTTATCGGTATAGCTCTCTTTTTCTTCGGTCAATTGTTTATATGCCGGAATGACTTCCATATTGGAAACAAAATAATCAGCAGTCAGTTTCGTGCCATCATCCGTATAGGCAGCCGTAATAACTCGCTTGTTTTTATCCAGCTTCACGATCTTTTTCCCAAGATGGAATGTTACACCAATTTCTTCCGCTAACTTCACTAAAGCATTTGCTAAATTGTGCATTCCGCCAGGCACATACCATATTCCCTGGGCGTGCTGCATGTAAATCATCATATTAAGAACTGCCGGCGCATGATAGGCGGAAGATCCGACATATTTTACAATATAACTCAGCATATCCCGGAATTGCGGATTCTTAATTCTTTTATCAATCGCATCAAACATTGTCGACGTTAAATCAAATTTACGCAATGACTGAAACGCACCGTGATATTGAAGCACTTCTTTGAGATTGTCCAATCCCTGATCAAAGTATCCTTGCTCCGTTATTTCGTATAATCCTTTCGAGTATTCCAGTAATTTATTGTATTGTTTAATATCTTTTTTCGAGAGAGAAGGATTCAAGTTTTCCATATCGTACAAATTCTCATATAAATCAAGTGTATTACCGTCCGGGAAAAATGAGCGCCACTGATGGCTCAACCGTTGAATCTTCACATAATCACTCATCTGTTTTCCGCTTTGCTGAAATAAAGTCTCGAATATGTGGGGCATCGTCAGAATCGATGGCCCTAAATCAAAACCGAAACCATCCTGTTCCAGACGGTTCAGCTTTCCGCCGAGATGATTGTTCTGTTCATATATAGCTACATCGTATCCTTTTTGCTGGAGTGAAATTGCCGCTGATAAACCGCCAAGCCCTCCGCCTATTACAACCACTTTTTTCTTCCCGGACATATTGCCTCCCCCTCTGTTTATCCTTTATTTAAACTCTAATCTGCTCCTGCCGATCACGGGCAACAAAAGCAGTCCTATTGATTTTCCCGATCACATTAAAAATAGTATCTGCTCTACTTCATGTATGTAATTAATAGGTTTTCGTTAAACATTGTACATTAAAACAATTATTGTATAATCTTTATCCCGAGTGGATTTTCAATTTTTTACTTTTTCTCTTTAACGTTTACCCTTTATATCTTGCTTTCAATCCTAATAAATAAGTAACTTTTTCGGTTTTATTGTTCGATTTTCAAATTCAGTCTGTTTATAATTCCCATCAAATTTTATCAACTTTGTATAACGTTTTCAAAAATTGGGGGACCCGCACTAAATAAATGCAAAACAAAAAAACCAAACTCACGCAGCTTGTGCTTTGTGGGTTTGGTTTGAAAAATAATGTAATTTGAATGGCTGCAAAAAATTACTGGAATGGAATGTTTAAATCATTACTAATCACTCTATATTTATTTGTTGTCCCATCATTAATTGCCCAAACAATATTACCGAATTTATCAACAGTGAAAATATAAATATGGTTACCTGCAATGAAAATCGGATCATATGTGCCCGCAGCAACACGAGGGGCAGTTAAGTTTAATGTAAATTGTTTGTCTGCCGGACTGTTTGCCTGTAACGGACCGGAACCGTAAGCAATTATCTCGTTGTTTGGCGTATTCGGATTTTTCACTAACTTCATAACAAGTGCTGGGTCAACGGATGTTCTTGAAGCGCCCGTAACCGCATAGTAATAAGTCTGATTTACCGATAGTTCAATATCAAGCTCTGCAATTACCCGCATTGTTTTTGATGCCGGAACTTTTATTGAACCAATATTAATACCTGTCAGAATCGCATCTCTAATTTTACTATCAATATAAGGCGGATAAATATACGTACCGATCTTCGTCGTATCAAATCCGTTCGCACCTTTGTAATCGTACACAGTTGCACTTTCGCCTTTCATCTCTACAGTAAATGTTCTTTTTGCTTTTGTAAGGTCCGGTGTTTTTAATTTGATGACTAATTGAGTTTCATTTGTCGTATTCGTAATCGCCGTACCATATGTTCCTTCAATTACATAATCCGTCGTAATGTCATGACCAAGTGAATCTTTAATTGTCACAATATCCGATAAAGTGAAGCTTCCCGGTTTATTATAATTTGTTAATCCCGAATTACCATTTTGACGCATAATCGCTTCATTGAATGTCAATATAAATTTAGGGTTTGAATTTGTCAATTCTCCGTCACGAACAACAACTTCTTTAATAAACGGCTTAGTTCCATCCGTATAGAATGTAGCCTGCAACGGATTACCTTTTGGTTCATCCGTTGCCTCACTACCACCCACACTGCGCTGTAATAACGTAAAGTTGCCGATTGAATCTACAACCCCTACATAAATACCGTACTCTTCATGGGCAGTTAAATTCAGGTTGGACGGCGTAAAGTTAAAAGTACCAGGGCCTGTCGACTGACCAATATCTCTTGCACCTAAAGTTTTAAAAGTGTCAAAAAGCCCTGGATCATTCGGTGTCGTCCTCAGTACATCAGCTAAATCTTTCAGGTTCCCTGACGTATCGAAGTAATCGGTGTTCAACTCGTATTCTTCTTTACCGTTTACTATCTTTTTAATATATTTACGCACAGGTAATGCGAAGAAGTTCGCCTTTTCGTCCACATTTGCTGTTACTCGGATTCTGTTGTCCGTTCCTTCAACATTTTCAACTTTAAAGCCGGATACGAGCGGTGGTTTTGAATCGTCAATTAACGGTCTGCTTTCAATTTTTGAAAGTTGCCCTGAACGATCTTTCAACACCATATATATTTTATAGCTTTTAAACGGATTAAGTTTTGGCGGTGTAGGCTTTGTTACATTAAATTTAAATGTGCCAAGCGTTGCCGGATTTTGGCCATCCGCAATATAGTCATCAGTTGTACCTGCCGATGTCTTTGTCTGGAATTTCCCTTTTACTATATCTGGATCTGTAGAAAACTCATCGACGAAATGACGATTTGTAATACCGCGCTCTGCAATTACCTCATCATAATCAGATGGTAAGATCATGTAATAGTACGTACCGGCTTTGTTTGTATTTACTTCGATTTCATATTGGGAAGGACCCGTTACGACATTTCTGATCCGGATTGTCGGCTGTAATGCGTCCGAATGGCTGTACTGCGCATAATTCCGCGGTTCCATTCCCACCGGCACAACATCCTTATTTTCGAATTCATTTTCCGCTAAATCCTTTACCCCTTTTAAAATGGTAGCGACAATCGTATCACCATTTACTAAAGAGCTGACGGAAGGAATCGTTAAACGAATTCGCTTGTTGGAGTATTGAACTTCGACTGGCTTCATTTCTTTGTGCCCTGATATATTGACAATTCCTGTACCGGATAATAAATAGTTATCAGGATTTTCAGCTGTTGCTTTATCAAGTTCTTCGCTCACGGTTATATAGAAATAGCCTTTTTCCTTATCTGCCAGTTGCAGCTCCGGCGGTTGAATAACATACGGATAGGTCATATCCGGCGCTTCTGTCTTCAATATAATCTTCGGTGCAGGATTGCGCATCTTGTTGCCCGATTTATCGACCATTACCGCATAAATTTCATACTCTGTGTTTGGTTTAATATCGCCGATTGCCGGAGTTGCACCATATTTCGTTTCGGTAATGACGATATCATCAGGTTTTGTAATTGTTCCTTTTCCTGTGTAGCGCTTCATAATTTCATCGACAGTCGGGTCCGGCATCGTAACAGGCGATTTTTCGCGAATATAGTAGAAGTATTCGCCCGGCTCTGCAATTCCCTTAATGACAAATTGCAGACGCTTACCTCCGTACATCGTTTCGCCTTTATCGAGACGGAATGTCGGTGGTCGGTTATCGATTGTCGAGAATTCCTGCTCTTCCTTCTCTGATACATTGTCCGCTTCATCAATTACAATTGCATAAATGATATAGTCCGTCATCGTTTCCAGACCGGTTACAGTAAAGTTCACAGGCTCGTCCATTACGAGTGGCCCACTGCCGTTGTATTTTGTACCGCCTGTTTTAATCTCACTTATTGTTGGGGGTTTTTCATCGGCCTTTTTAATGACATAATAGTATGTTCCATCTTCATCCGCTGTTAATGTCACATCGGCTGTCGATCCGCCGGCTGCTACATCCAACTGTGTAATGGTTGGAGACGTAACATCGGTAACAATCGTATTTTCCACCGGATCGCGGTCAACCGCTTTTCCGTTTTCATCCTCTACATATCCAATGTTCGGGTCATCCGTTTTATAATCGTCAAACACATCGTTTACGGTTTTATTATTCGGGATGATTGCTTTGGAAATATAGGCATGTGTACCAAGATTCGTAAAGCCATTGCTTGATGTAATGTAATAATAGCCATACGAGCTGTCTGTATTCAGGTACACATTTTTCAACGTGTTTTTATACACGTATTGAATATAATGAACGCCATAAATAGAAACATTATAGTCCGTATCGATATACATCGCTCTCGGGCTTGCATACAGCTCCATGTTTGCCACATTCCCCTGTACCGTCAGGCGGTCGATAGTATAGTTGGCTTTTAAAAATGTACGGTCCGCAGTTACATACAGATTACGAATATCCGAATTTTCAAAGTCCACGTATTTCTTAACATTTGTCAAACGTTCGGTGTATTTTTGCAGGTGCTCGGGCTTTGTCGGGTCCGGCTTATCCTGCAGTGTTTCCTTATCATCAGGATTCAGGAAATCTTCATTTTTCGGGTTTGTAGGTGTGCCCCAGTCGATGAACGATGCGAAGTTCCCTATACTCGCAATACGCACATTCCCCAATGCAGCAAGCGAACGTCGCGGTGCTTCTGCCACTTCCACACGTCCTGTAAAATCGATGTTTTTGAAGCGCAAATAGCTTCCGTTAATGACAAGTTCTCCTGCAAACGAAGAATTGCCTCCATCAAGCGCCAATAAACGCGAAGAAGTTCCGCTCGCATTTATCGTAAGCTTCGAAATATTTTGAAGGGTCTTTCCTGAATAGCTTCCCTCGATGTAGGCACCTTTTAATACATTTTGATTTCCCGCATTAATAATACTGCGTAAATGGGATGCCACCGTGTACGGGACACCGTTTATGTATATTTGATTTCCAACAATATCCCCGACTGTGTATACCGGATTGCCCCGGTCCGCTTTTTCTGCTCGCCAAATAAATGTCGCCATCTGCCCGCGTGTTACGGTATTAAAAGGATCAAATGAAACAGGTGTTTTTCCTTTTGTTACATTCAAATCATAAAGTGTCTGTATAAAATACGCATTGGCATTTTTATTTGAAACATCCTTGAAACCATGAGTAAGTTTTGTGGAAATGCCAAACTTGAAGCCAAGCGTTAAAATTTTAGCCATTTGTCCGCGTGTAATCGGCTCTTTTGGTTTAAAGGTTTTATCTGAATAGCCATTAATGACACCCGCCTCTGCCAATGCGGCGATGTAACGGTAATTTGGATTATTCACTGTCACGTCTTTAAACCCAGGATTTTTTGGATTTGTTATATTTACATCAATCGTCAGTGCCAGCATTTTTGCAGCATCTTCACGAGTAATTGCTGTGTTTGGTTTAAATGTACCGTTCGAATAACCTGTTGCAATTTTACGGTTGGCTAAATCGATAATCGGCTCGTAATAATCCGCATTTGGATTTAAATCACTGAACGAAATGGCATTTGCCTGGTGGGGTATTGCGACTAGCACACCACTTGTCGCCAAAACCGTTGCGACCGCTGCCTTTGAAAGTTTTTGTGCCTTTTTCGAGTCCATGTTAGAAAATCCCTCCCTTTTGAAATGTCGTAACATGTTCAATCTAGTAAATACTACTATTGTTTATATCGGCTAAAGGTGTGCAAAAATGTATTGAAATTATGCAGTTTTTCAATTTATTTGGGGATTTCTATTTTTGGACAAAAAAAGGAACGACCCTGCTTTGACTTATTGTCAAAAAGCAGAATCGTTCTATAAATAAATAGCCAACCAGCCATACTTTACCCTAGCAAAAAACTTTCTAATCTTTATCAGGGTTTCTATACTTAGTACATATTCACTAAAATTACATTTTATTCCTGTATAGGGCCAATTTTTTTAAAATAATAGAGAATAATCTATCAATGTTTGTTTTTTCTGTATTTCTGCACATTTTGCTTATTTTCGCACTATAATTTTCAGAGTATTTAAAATATAATAGGGAATAGAGAATTAGAAAATAAGGGGACTCTTTTTCTTATATTTATATTTTATTGAAAGTGATGGCATATTTTTAGTGATAGTTCTAATTTCTACATTGAACTTTTCACAGGCAAGATTCAAAATTTCCAACAAAAACAACTGTTCAACACATAAGGGGGATGGGTATGACTATTTTAAATGGATTAAAAATACTGGATTTTTCTTCTCTATTGCCTGGGCCGCTTGCGTCAATGATGTTTGCGGATCTCGGTGCAGATGTGATTCATGTGGAGTCAGAGCGCCGTGTTGATTTAATGCGGATTATGCCGCCGTATGATGAGGACAAGGAATCCTACTTCCACCAGCATTTAAACCGTTCAAAAAAGTCTTTGCAGCTTAATCTGAAGTCTGCGGAGAGCATTGAAATTATTAAAAAGCTTATCCAAGATTACGACATTGTCATTGAAGGATTCCGTCCTGGAGTGATGAAACGGCTAGGAATTGACTATGAAACACTGCGTGAATTCAACCCGCGCCTCATTTACTGTGCAATTACAGGCTACGGGCAAACGGGGCCTTACGCAACCCGGCCAGGCCATGATAATAACTATTTATCGATTGGCGGTGTACTCAATCATTCGCGTCTGAAGGATAAAAAGCCCGTTGCTATGGGTATTCAAATTGCGGATATTGCAGGCGGGACAATGCATGCTGCTGTCGGAATTTTAGCGGCTGCTCTTCACCGTGAAAAAACTGGTGAAGGGAAATTTATCGATGTTTCGATGACTGATGCGATGTTTTCGATGAATGCTTTATATGGTACGCAATACCTTGGAAGCGGCCGTCCGCCTCAGCCGGAAGAGGAAATTTTAAATGGCGGAACATTTTATGATTACTACCGGACGAAAGACGGTCGTTATTTCTCAGTCGGCAGTCTGGAACCGCAATTCCGTAAACTATTATGTGAAGCGCTTGGCATTCCGGAACTGATCGACAGCACATTTAATGACTCCTACTATACACAGCAGCGCTTTAAAGAAGCAGTTACCGATGCATTTTGTTCAAAAACATTTGATCAGTGGCTTGAAATTTTCAATGAGGATTTCCATGGATGTGTGGAGCCGGTACTTACATTTGACGAAGCTTGCGAACACCCGCAAATTAAAGCACGGAATATGCTCGTAGAAGTTCGGAAACCGGATGGATCCTCGCAGCGCCAAATTGGAACAGCCTTGAAGATAAGCGGTGTTGAACCGACTTACAAACATGTCGGGGCAAAAATAGGTGAACATACCGAGGAAATTTTAACTGCTTACGGCTATAGTAAAGAACAAATCGAGCAGCTGACAAACGATGGCGTATTGCAATAAAACAAGAAGGTGAAGCATGCATCTGCATTGCTTCACCTTTTGTTTAACATAGAGCTACACGGCGCTCAATAAATTGGCGCAAATATTGGAAATGATGCGGTATGAGCAAATATTTCTTATAGACTGCCAGCAGTTTCTCCACTAGCAGGTCTTCTTCAGCCCAAAACAGTATTTTCAACAAATTGCATATATGCTGTGATGTCATTTCGGCAATACGATAATAATCGCTGTTTTTATTTAAATATTGCTGTTGCCATAAAATAATCGATTCCCGGATATTTTGGGGCGAACCATCTACAAATAGAGCAATATCACGTTGAACAGTTGCCTCGATCATATGCAGGATCGTTTCTGTTTCATCGGCATGAAGGAGCTGAAATAGGGCTGCACATGACGCAAGCTCATAATTTTTCAGCAGTTCTATCCCAAGTTCAAACTGCTCCTCCTTTACAACGCTATTTATCAGTTCATAAAAGACATGCTCCAAGTAGTTTTTCCGGTAATCTTTCACAAGTGTATCAGGCTGCGGGCTCATGCTGCTCAGCACATCCGCATATTCAACGACAAGTTCGATCGCATGATTATTGATCCGCTCTTCTTCAATCAAAAACATTCCTTGCAGTAAAATACTCCGATAATCTCTTTTATAAACCGCCTCCTGAAACAACATGTAGCCAAGCAGTGTCTGCTCTTTTGTATTCAATGCAAACTTTCCGGTTGACCAGTTTTCCAGTAATGCCTGAATGCATTTTCGAAGCTTCAGCATATGGCGTCGCCCGCTTGTAAAATGCGTGCGGACATTTAATAGATGCAGCTGCTTTATTTCATCCGATTTCGGGTTTTCAAAATCAATCTTCTGTACAAGCTTATGAATGATTGTTGCAATCCGATTCGCTGTCAACTGTCCGGCAAGCAATGCTTTAAAATGCCTCATTAATTCAACAGGTCTCGTAATCTCCATTAAAGGTACTTGTAAGAACAGTGAATAAATCTTTTTCGCACCGATTATTTCCCAGTACTTTTCATTTGCACAATAAACCGGTTGCACAAAATAATGATTGTCCACTTTGTACACATAAATTTTCTTGAGTTCCGTTTGTATATGAGTTACAGGAACCGGCTTCGAAAAAATATATTCAACCAGCTGGTCTAATGCCACTTCCCCCTGTGTATGTAAAAACGAAAACAGCACTTTTCTGTTTTGCTGCTCGGCAAAAAACTGTTCCATTTTTCCATTCGAATTATTCGTCTCGTATATTGAATCATTAAAAAATAAGTCTAATCCGCCCCAATAGTTTTTTATTAACTGAAAGCAAAACTTCTCTGCACGCTCCTGCTCCAGCAAAAATTCATTGCTCTGTATAGGTGCGCCCCAAATCGCAGTCTGTTTTTCAAATTGAAAATTTCCTTCCAAAGCCTGCTCTAGCTTTTCCCCTGTTTGTCCGTTCGTCTGTTGAAAGAGCTGCTCATCAAATGAAAGCAACAACAAAGATCCCTCCATTTTTTCCACCTTATTTCTATACAAAAATATACCAAAAATTAAATGGATATGTAACGTTTTTAATTTTTTCACTTTCCTTCAAGGTGATTACATAAAAAAGAGCATATCGTTTCATTTGTACCAAGTCGTATGAAATGCTGCTTAAACCATACGCACCGACAATAGAAATCGATATGCCTCATAACTATTCGTTATGCAAAATAGGGGTCACAATAATTTTTGATGGATTGGCTTGCACTGGTTTGCTTTTTGTTGCACGGTCATAAAAAACGAACAGCATCTTTCCTTCCAAATCATTTTGATCCACGCGCTTACCTGCCAAATCCAATATTTCTGTTTTTTCACTGACATGGAGTTTAAGCTTCAGCTGATCACAGTAAAACTGACGGTCAAATGCACCGACACATACTTCGCCATCCTTATCATACTGATCAAAAATGATCAACAGCGGTGTTGTATGCGGCGGGGAAACCATCGGCAACGGATTTCTGGAATCAATAAAGGCAATGATTTTTGCCTTGACCGGAATGGCAGATACCCCAATTTGGTGCCCGTCCTTTGTCATTAAAGGCGTTTTTGATGTAATTTGAAATATGACTTTCTTATTGCCGTCTTTTTCACTAATTGCTTCTATAATACCTATACCGGACTGAACGCTAATCGAGATGACAAGAGTTTCTATCTTCTTGATCAATGGCTGCATCGCTTCATCCCCTCTACTTTTCTAGTAATTTCCTATTTCCCGAAAAATAAAGAACAAAAACTTATCTAATTAACTATGACATTAGTGCATTTAATGATTGATTAATGACATTCAGTCATACTGGCGCTTAACTGTTTTAAAGAGGCGCGCTTTTTTCAGAAGTGTTTTTGGCATTTGAACTGTTGCAGTTACAACTCCCGGATGTCTTCCTATTTCAATTCCACCGGTAATGGTTGCACGGTTTCTCAATTCTTCCACCGTCAGTCCAAATAACTTTGCCGCGCGTTCGAGTGCATTTTCTGTAGCTGCATTTAAGTTAACCCCTGTTCCTACAATCGACAATGGGAAACTTTCCTCGACCTGCTTTACACCGAATTCTTCAGCCAGCTCGCGTGCAATGCGTTTCTCTTCTTTCGTGAAAGGTTTTGCGGTATAAGGTAAATCTTCAACATTCGGAAGCAAGATCGGACCATCCAAGTTTACCTTTTTCAGTACACTTACCTGCAGCTGTACAATACCCGATACATCCGTTGTATGTCCGGCAATTTCACCATCGCCCTGCATTGCATGCATATCTCCTACGTATACACCGCCTCCTGGAACTTTTACAGGGCAAATGACAACAGCCCCTTCACGTACACGGTTAATATCCATATGTCCATCTGTACGGTGAATATTCAGCTCGTCTTCGGTCAATGTAAATTCATGCGGTGCTCCGATTAAAAATGTTCCGAAATCACCGGCATTATGCGAATCCGGCATTGCTTTTGATGGCGTTGTTCCAAGCTGTCCAACAAACGGGCGCATTCTTGCAAGTACCCCGATCAGGTCACTCGGCGCGAATGAAGTAATCGGATTTTGAACCGAATTTTCCGGAGTACGCATATAGTTTTTGCTTTCCTGGGCAATCCGGCGTGCCGCTTCTTTTCCGACCGTTAATCCGACATTCCCTTTTGAATTAAATGCCATTGTATAGCCGTTGGAAATTTTAAATGGTGTTGTGTCCGTACCGCAAGTCATACATTTTATGGACTCCTGACCGATTCCTTCTACAATTGTCGGCGGATGGAGCTTCCCGCACCCCGGGCATTTCACCTTTACAAAAGGATCTCCGATAAAGCGTTCATTTTGAGCTTCGTCCGTTCCCGAAGAAGTCGCAATCGATGTAACTTGAATCGACTTAATCTGGATGACGATTGCATCTCCGACTTCAGCGCCTTCAACATATACAGGCTTCGTTACTTCGTGCCCCCCACGGATCGTCGGTGTAATCATAGGCCCCCAACAACCAGGAGCTGTATTGGCAATGATCGTACCCCCATCTTTTAAAGGCCCTAACATTGGTGCATTCGGGTTTAATACACCGTCCGTAAATTCATTGACGAAGAGCGTTTCGGCAGCCTGAATAACTGGTTTATCCCGGTATACCGGATCTCCTGTTAATTGTTCATTTGCTGATGTTAGTTCATTTACCATCGGAATCCCTCTCTCTTTTAAATTTTTAGTAAATTCAGAAATTGGATACTATCTCCATTATACAAATTTTTTACACTATAAGCTGGATTTGACTTCCCATATAAGCAAAACTTTTATCTATCTTATATAATGTGAACAACTAGTAGATTATGCAAAAGTGGAACGTGAGGAGGAATCTTTTATGGATCAGAAGAAGACGGAAATCCTTTGGCGTGAGGAGAAATACAATGTGATGTTTTATAGTCAGAATCACTACAATGCAATACGTCAGGCTATGAAAAACAAGGCTTCTTATGAAGAAATTTCAGCACTGATCGCTCAGGCATTAAACTTAACACCAACAGCAGGCAGCATGCGCAACGCTTGCCAACATATGTGGGGTTATTTTAAAAAAGTTGCGACCGAAGAGGAGAAAAAACAGTACGAACAATTGATAAAAACAACAGATTTCAGTGAACTATTAACGTTTTTAAGAAGATTGGCGGAGAAATATGAAGTAACGTATTTATTGGAAAGCCGGGTATTGAAGCGTTAGAAAGGAAGAGAATTCAATGAGGAAAAGGGGGTGGGACAAAACCCGCCTCAAAATCAAAAGCCGTTCAAATTTTACGATGAGTAAAGTTTGAACGGCTTTATTATTATGTGTCTACTATGTAGTCGTTGTTCTCCGTTACGGCGGACGCTTTCCTGGGGGCACGGCTCGAGCCTGTAGTCTCTCCCACGTGCTTGTCCCCTGGGAGTCGCCGCCTTCACTCCGAACAACTAATTTTTCTTCTATATCAAGTAAATCTCTGCATAATTTCAGGCATGAAAAAAGGACATTCTCTGTTAAAATTTAAGTATCCTACAACCAAATTTCAAACGAAAGAAGTGTCCCTATGTTTAAAGATTATAACATGAATCAAATTATATTACCGCTAGATTTAGAAGTAAAGTTACATAAAAATGATATTGCCTTTTCTATCCATCATTTGGTCGAAAGCATTCCGAACGAAGCTTTCGCTCCTTTTATTCACCATACTGGTTGTCCATCATATCATCCACGTATGATGCTAAAGCTGATTTTATGCGGTTACACACAATCCACTTTTTCAGGAAGAAAAATAGAGGATCTGACAAGAGACAGTATCCGTATGATGTGGCTTGCCCAAGGATATGAACCAAGTTATCGCACTATTAACCGTTTTCGTGTACATCCCAATATGAAGGAACTCATTCGCCAATGTTTTGTACAATTCCGCTGTCAGCTAGTTGAAGAAAAACTCATCGATCAAGAAGCGATTTTTATCGATGGCACAAAGATTGAGGCAAATGCCAATAAGTTCACATTTGTTTGGAAAAAATCAGTGGAAAAACATCATACCAACCTCGTAGAAAAATCAAATAAACTTTACGATGAGTTATTGGAACATCAAATTATTCCTGAAATCAAACGTGAAAGTGATGAGCAGTTATCGATAGAAGAGTTAACTCAAGTAGCACATCACCTAGAAGAAGTAGTCGACGACTATACAAGCAAAATAGAACATTCTGAAGATGTCATTGAGCGAAAAAGATTACGTAGCGAACGAAAAACACCGAAGCAAATCCTCAAACAAGTACATGATTGGATCATAAGAAAGCAGAAATACCAAAAAGATTTTGAAGTGTTTGGCACACGTAACAGTTATTCAAAGACGGATCATGAAGCAACATTTATGCGGATGAAAGATGACTATATGCAAAACGGCCAATTGAAGCCAGGGTATAATGTACAAATCGCTACAGAAGGTCAATATACACTCGCGTACGATGTATTTCCAAATCCAACAGACACGAAAACACTTATTCCATTTCTTAGTCAAATTGAAGAAAATTATTTCGAGTTACCAAAACATATTGTAGCGGATGCCGGATACGGCAGTGAACAGAATTACCATGATATTCTTAACAAACGCAAACGAACTCCACTCATTACATTTAATCAATACTTGAACGAACAGAAGCGAAAATATAAAAATGATCCTTTTAAGACAAGTAATTGGGTGTATGAGAAAGAAAACGATGTCTACATTTGCCCAAATGAAAAGAGATTACGATTCCAATATAACTCTGTTCGTACAGATAAATCGGGTTTCCAACGAGAATTTAAAATCTATGAATGTGAGGAATGTACAGGGTGTCCTTTCCGTACAAAATGTACAAAAGCTGCAGAAGGTAAAAATCGTAGACTCATGATTAATGAGAAATGGGAAAAACAAAAAGAAGAAGTAAGAGTGAAGCTTTCAGAAGAAAAAACGGCTGCCATTTATCGTCGACGTAAAATCGACGTGGAACCAGTTTTTGGATTCTTGAAGGCTAATTTGTGTTTCCGTCGATTTTCTGTTCGTGGAAAATCGAAAGTTACTAACGAAATAGGTTTGGCATTAATGGCCACAAATTTAAGGAAGTGATTATTGCGGAGCAAAAAGACCACCAGTGCGGAACTTTAAGCCACTCAATGCGGACAATTGAGCCACCGAATGCGGAAACTTTGAGCCACTTACATATATTCCCTTAAACCTCCTGTATAATGAAGGAGCATACCAACAGGTATGACACTTCAGAACAGGAGGATTTTTTATGATTGATTACCGAAAGATATTAGCTCTTTCCTTCGACCAAATTAGCCAACGTACAATTAGCGCTAGTACCGGACACGCTCGCAATACCGTATCCGATGTCATCCAACGTGCCGCAAAGCTAAACGTCACCTCATTGAACGATACGATGACAAATGTGTGGCTTGAAGAGTATCTCTACCCAGAGAAACAGCCAATTGAAAAAGGTTACTGTCCAGTGGATTGGGAGTATGTACACAAGGAGCTGCAGAAAAAGCACGTCACGCTTAAATTGTTACATCATGAGTACGCAATAGCCGCAAAGGAGGCTAAAAAAATCCCTTATGCTTATCGTACATTCGCTGAAAAGTACGGTCATTATGCGCGAAAATTTAAATTAACCATGCCTTTAAAACGCAAACCAGGTGAAATTTTGGAAGTAGATTGGGCAGGCGCAACGCTTTCAATTCAAGATCGTGCAACAGGAGAGGACTTAACTGCCTATGTTTTTGTGGCTGCCTTACCTTACAGCCAAATGATGTATGTAGAAGCGTTTCTAGATATGACATCCGCCAACTGGTTGACAGCACATATCCACGCCTTTGATTACTTTGGAGGGGTTACAGAGACACTTGTGCCAGATAATTTAAAAACAGGTGTGATTAAAGCAAAGCGCGAAGAATCAGTTCTAAATGAAGCTTATCGTGAGCTGGCTGATCATTATCGCACGGTCATTGTGCCAAGTCGCGTACAAAAGCCAAAAGATAAACCAAGTGCCGAAGGTAGTGTGGGACATGCCTCACGGCAAATTATCGCTGCTTTACGCAACATACAGTGTTTTCACATCAATGAACTGAATCAACATATCGTTGAAAAACTTGAAGAAATCAACACCACCGATTTTCAAAAACGTCCTGGAACACGAAAAAGCGTATTTGAGGAAGAAGAGAAAAGCACTCTCCAACAACTTCCTCCAACACGCTTTAAGATGACGGAATGGAAAACCGCCAAGGTTCAACTGAACTACCACATCCAAGTTGAACGCATGTATTATTCCGTCCCTTACGAATACGCCCGTGAATCGGTAGATATTCGCTTAACAACAGATCTAATTGAAGTGTACTTTAAAGAAACTAGAATTGCATCCCATAAACGATTAAAAGGCAACGTTGGACAATATTCCACAAACATCGACCATATGCCTGACCATCATCGTTCATATGTGGAGCATAATCCAGAAAACAGCTCAAAATGGGCAGCAACCATCGGTCCATGTACAGAAAAGTATGTCGCGTATATTTTAGAAAATCATGTAGAGAAAAAGGCACTTCAAATTTTAAATACGCTACAAAATCTCACGAAAAAATACGCAGTTGAAGAACTTGAACAAGCGATTTTACTACGTTGCTTGAAATCTCATCTAACCCATCCAATACGGTTTTAAAGGGACTATTAGAAAGAACCAAACAAACGTCTAAAGCCAAAAATAAACCCAAAAAATCAACTACAGCTTCAACCGAAAATCATGGTTTTACACGTGGAGCTGCTTACTTTGGGAGGGAGAAAAAATGAGTAAACAAGAAACGTTACGTAAGCTTTCAGAAATGGGCTTAAGCGCAATGGCCGAACTTTATCAAGAAATGAGTCGAAATCAGTCTTATCGTGAGATGGACTTTGATGAACTTTTCAGTCTCTTAACGGATACCGAATACGATCGCCGCAAATCCAACAAACTTGCTCGTTTAATTAAACAAGCAACATTCAATGAGCCATCGGCTGCCATTGAAGATATTGAATACCACTCAGATCGCCATTTAGATAAAAAACTCATCTTAGAACTAGCCACAGGAAACTATATTCAAAATCACCACAATATCATTTTAATGGGCGCTTCAGGCAACGGAAAAAGCTATATAGCGAATGCATTCGGCATTCATGCCTGCCGTCAATTCCATAAAGTAAAATATATTCGCCTACCTGAGCTACTTGATGAATTAGCTGTAGCTAAATATGAAGCAGATGGCAGCTATCGAAAGCTCATTCAACACTATAAAAAAATCGATTTATTAATCATTGATGAATGGCTCTTAACAGAACTCACAGAAGAACAAGTTTTAAATGTCTTTGAAATCGTAGAAGCCCGTCTAAAACGATCTTCTGTTCTCAATTTGCGCCGGAAGGCTGGTACGACAAACTTGGCCATGCCCAAATCGCAGATGCCATTTTAGACCGCATCGTCCATGATTCCTACCACATTTTAATTGATGGCGAAGTATCGATGCGCGAACGTCATGGACTAAAGCCCATCAAGCGCTAGTCCTCCATAGCATGAAAGAGGGAAACAAATCACTACTAGTAGTGGTTGTTTCCCTCTTATTTTTAACGAGTGGCTTAATCGTCCGCACTCGGTGGCTCAAAACTCCGCATTCACTGGTATAAAGTTCCGCACTGCTGGCTTAAACGCTCCGCAGTATTCAAGGAAGTATGCGGTAAGAGGATAACACCTCTTCCAATATTTTCTTTATAAAACGCAAAAAAGAGAAATTGCATTGTGCAATTTCTCTTTTTGCGTAAACTGGAACTAATTCTGTCCCAACCCCTAACATTTAATATTTATAAGACTGGCCGCCGTCGATTGGGATAACTGCTGCGTTGATGAAGTCCGCTTCATTTGATAGCAGGAATGCTACTAAATAACCGACTTCTTCCGGCTTACCGAAACGTCTCATCGGATTCGGCTTTACAAATTCCTTGCCGACTTCCTCCCAGTTATCACCGCCCATTTGGCGTAGTGATCCTTCTACCATCGGTGTCATGATCGCACCCGGGGCAATTGCCTTAATCGAAATTCCGTATTGGCCGTATTCAATAGCCGAGTTACGCGTTAACCCGACAACCCCATGTTTACTAGCCGCATAGCCTGACTGGTTTCCGACACCACGGATTCCGCCAACCGATGCTGTATTGACAATAGAGCCATATCCCTGCTCTTTCATTACTTTCAGCACATATTTCATACCATAGAAGACACCGTTCAAATTGATGGAGATCACTTTATGAAATTCCTCAGTTCCGTAATCACCAGTTAAGTTTTGCTTCCCTTCAATTCCCGCGTTGTTAAAGAAACCATCAATTTTACCGAATTTCTCAACCGTTTGATTTACAAAATTTTCAACTTCACTTTCTGTCGCTACGTTTGCTGCCACTAATAATGTTTCAGCATTTGCCGCTACTTCCAGCACTTTCTTCTTCGTTTCGTCCAGTCCTGCCTGATTTAAATCTACGAGTACAAGCTTTGCGCCTTCCTTTACAAGCTGTAATGTGGCAGCTTGTCCTAATCCCGAACCTGCACCGGTAACAATTATAACTTTGCCTTCAAAACGATTCATGAGTAGTCCTCCTTTGTAATGAAAAGCTCACCATCAGCATACAGTATTTTTTGTTCAAGTGAAATTTATAGCTCCTAAAAAACTTATTATTTCGAAAATTGATGCATTATTTCAAAATAATATTATTATATAAATCCTACCATCAAAAAATAAGGCATGAATCCGATATGAAGTCGGACCCATGCCTATAAAATTCCTTAACTCAGAAAAGTTCAAACAGGAAGGCTGTTCGTTTATTGAATTCATCCAAATCGATAGCAGCATCTATTGCTTCACGGACTTTTCTTTCCTGTTCTGCGTATTTTGCTGCTAAATGTTTTGCATCCGCCATCGTCGCCTTGTACTTTTCTGTGATTGCTTCTATATTTTTTTCCTCAACTTCTGTCGGATGGCAATGTTGGGCAATATCGAAAATTTCGTCACCGGAGCGATTTTCATCCGGAAAATACACATGCGGCTCCGTACTGTCAAAAATACAGAATTTCAGTTCAGGAATAATGACCATATCTATCGAATTGGAATCCAAGCCGCACCAAACGAGTTGTACATCAAACCCTCTGCTTATCGCCTCGTTCGCCAACTTTTTCATCATTGAAGACTTTCCAGTACCCGGATACCCTTTAATAAACAATCTCTTTTCAAGATTTTGCGTAATGCTCTGTACTGTGTCCTGCGCTCCAGCTGGAGTTAATGTACCAAGTAAGCGATGAGTAAGGTGGCCGGATTTCTGCCGCTTTGTTTCACCGAACAGATTGTTCGACAGCTCGGCAAACTGCTGGTCCAACCCCCTCCATTTCATATGCCTTCTCGTTTCCACTTCCCAATCATCATGAATATGAATAGCATTTGAAAGCTTCGCAAAACACTGGTCAAAATATGCTTGTTTCGATTCATTTACTGAAGACAGATTCTCATTTCGTGCAATCTGTTGTTCATCCACACAGTCATAAAGGGAAATGACATGATCCCGTACTTCTGGAAATACAGGTTCTATTGACGGGTTTGTCGCTTGAACAATTAAAATCTGATGAGGGGCTTGAATATAAACAGCCTCGACCGTATTTTCAAATAAAGGATCATGGAAAAGCTCAATGTGGGCACCTTTTTCACAGTAATGAGAGCCAATTTTCTGCAGTAACTCCGAAACTTTGAATCCGTGCGCTCCCTTTAATAAATACACAGCTTTTGCTTCATCCATTAACTCTTTATAAATATTTTTAATGCCCTGCCCTGTCATTGCCTGACCGAAGAAATGTTTTGTCGTGCTAATAATGTCATCCTTCCATAACCTTGTTAACCTTATTTTTATGTTAACCGGCAAGAAAAGTTGCCATATACATTTTTACCATTTTCTGTTTATTCCTTAGCAGACCCGAAAAACAGTTTACGGACTTGGATAATAACTAACGGCACCAAAGATAATCCGTAAATCATTAAATATTGGTTACTCGTCAAATTAGCAACTTCAAATAACCCGTTAATCAGTACAAAGTTCAGTATTGTAAACCCAAGTAAAAAGGCGATCCAAACTGCCAAATTTGAGAAAATTCCTATTTTAAAAATGGATTCTTCCGATCGGCAATTAAATCCATGCAGCAACCTTGATAAACATAATGTTGCAAACGCCATCGTTGTTGCGACTGCTGTATCCCCTGTCGATAAGCCCACTTGGAAGGCGATAATTGTGACTGCTGCAATAATCAGGCCTTCAAAACCTACTTGGGATACGAATTTTTTATTTAACAGGGACTCATTTATATTCCGCGGTTTTTCCTTCATCAGTTTCTTATTATGCGGTTCTAAACCAATCGCAATCGCTGGCAGGCTATCCGTCAATAAGTTGATAAACAACAGGTGTATCGGCAGAAACGGAGCCGGTAATGCGAAAAGCGTCGCATATAAAACGACGAATATTGCCCCTGCATTTCCGGATAACAGAAATTTAATCGCGTTTTTAATATTGGCATAAATACTTCGCCCATTTGAAATCGATTTGACAATCGTTAAAAAATTATCGTCTGTTAAAATCATTGCTGACGCATCTTTTGCCACTTCCGTTCCTGTTTTCCCCATTGCTACACCAATTTCGGCCTGTTTTAACGCCGGTGCGTCATTTACCCCGTCCCCGGTCATTGCCACAACATGGCCTTTTTCCTGCCAAGCTTTTACAATCCGGATTTTGTGTTCCGGTGATACACGGGCATAGACGGAGAAGCTTTCTACCTTATTTTTCAGTTCCCTGTCCGAAAGCTTTTCAATTTCTTTTCCTTCAATTGCTTCATCAGGGCTTTTTAAAACACCAAGTTGTTTCGCAATCGCGATTGCCGTAATTTTATGGTCCCCTGTAATCATGACCGGCTTAATCCCCGCTTCGATACAGTCTGCAACGGCCTGTGCCGATTCATCGCGCGGAGGATCCATCATCGCAATTAGCCCGACAAATGTTAAGCCTTGCTCGTCCTTTTCATTTATATTGGAAGAAAAGACTTCTTTATACGTAATGGCAATTACCCGTAATCCGGCATTCGAAAATGCAGTATTCGCCTGGTTAATCTGCTCCAGCTGTTTGCTCGTAATAATTGAACTGCTGCTTGAATCGATGCGGCTGATACGGGGAATAAGCTCATCCACTGCACCTTTTGTAATCATGACATTTCGGTTCCCCATTCGGTGAACGGTACTCATTAACTTTCGAGTGGAATCGAAAGGAATTTCCCCAACACGCGGATGAAGTCCACGTATCAATTGCTCGCTCAATTCATACTCCTGCCCCAATTTTACGAGCGCAAGTTCTGTCGGATCCCCTATCGTTTTATCCTTTAACATCATGGAATCATTGCACAGTATTGCGAAATCGAGCAGTTTTTTATGATTCGGGTTGTTCAGCTCCAGTTCATTGGCGGAGAAAAACTGCTCCCCTGTATAAATTTCCTGAACCGTCATATCATTTTGTGTCAGTGTACCGGTTTTGTCAGTACAAATAATCGAAACACTTCCCAAACTTTCTACTGCCGGCAATTTACGTATAATCGCATTTTCTTTTGCCATATTTTGAGTACCTACTGCCAGTACAATCGTCACGATTGAACTTAACGCTTCAGGAATTGCTGCAACAGCCAATGAAACTGCAAACATAAAGGAATCAATCAGCTCACGCCCCCGAATAATATCCAAAGCAAAAATTACGATACAAATAAGGATAATTCCGATAGCAAGTCGTTTTCCGAATTTATCAAGATTGACCTGCAATGGTGTTTTTTTCTCTTTCGCATTGTCAATCAGCTTGGCAATTTTTCCGATTTCCGTATTCATCCCGATTGAAGTAACTGCAACTGCCCCACGACCATTTGTTACAAAGCTTCCGGAGTACACCATATTTTTTCTGTCCCCTAGAGCAAGCTCTGTTTCAATAATTGTATTGGCTACTTTATCGACCGCCAAAGATTCGCCTGTTAACGAACTTTCATTTATTTGTAAACTATGGCTTTCAACTACTCGTCCATCCGCACTGATAGAATCGCCGGCTTCCAAAAGGAGCAAGTCCCCTACTATTACATTTCTGGACGGTATTTCAATAATTTCTCCGTTGCGTTTAACTTTTGAAACGGGTGCCGCCATTTCCTTTAAACTGTTCAATGATTTTTCTGCCCGTGCATGCTGAACCGTTCCGAGTATGGCATTTAATATAATGACGATTAAGATGACAATGGAGCTATCCATATCTCCGAGGAAAATTGAAACAATGGCGGCAGCAATTAATATGAGCACTAGAAAATCCTGAAACTGCTCAATGAAAACCTGGAAAATATTTTTCTGCTTTCCTTCTTTCAATTCGTTATAGCCATACTTTTTCAGGCGCCCGCGGACTTCGTAATCAGTTAATCCATATTGCGTCACATCCAACTTTTTCATTACCTCTTGTACAGATGCTTGGTAATATTCTGTTGCTTTCATTTGAAACCTCCTTCAAGTCATTTGATTGGTGCAAATAACTATTTTGAGCAATTCCATTTAGAATAGAACAACTCTCCCAAAACACTGTATGATAGTTTTAGTATGAAAATGAAAACTTCCCAATAAAAATCTCTTGAAACTTGGTTCAGTATAGAAAGAGTATGGAACATAACAAAAAGCAGCAATTTTCTTTAGAAGAAAATTGCTGCTTTTTTACATCCTGGAGAATTGATTTCCATTCCGGGGCGCTTTGGCGCGGGCGTGGCCCTTCATACCATAATTCATAAAACTCCAGTCTCTTAAGCCGAATACTCCACCTTTTGAAAAAGTTATTTAAATGAGTCTCTTCTAGCTTTGGCTGCTTTTCTTTCTCTGATCTGTTCTTCCAATTGGGCAATGGCTGTTCTGCGACGCGCATTTTTCTCTTCAATATTTTCCAGCTCATCAGGAAGAGCAAACTCTTTACTAATTTCAGCCTCATGTATATTTTCTTTAGTATTGTTAATCATTTTACCTAAACTTATCGCATTTTCCGATCCTTTGTTAAAAACATCATGTCTGTCATTTTTCATCATGATTCCTCCTTTTCAATGATAAATTTAGTTTGTTTTGCATCACTTTATTTATTCCATAATAATTTTTCTTTATTTCGTCACAGATGTCATATTTTTGTTATATAAATACAATAAAATAATTTTAAAAAGCACTAAAAACACCATCAACCCCTTGATATAAAAGGCTTTCCCATGAAATTTGATATTTTACATGTTATTTACATATTCATTAAAATAGCGTTTTTGTAATAATTATGCGCTATAGTATGGATAAGTTCAAAACAAGTAGTGAGCCTTCATCATGATTCCACCTTTGCAGAAAGACATAGCTGCTAGCATGAGCGAACGCATAACTATACATAATTAATTTGAACAAATTTGACTAACACCTCTTTGCCAATTACGTCACAGCGTAATTGTATCCAAACGTTGGATATCCACCCGAGGTTTTAACTTCATTTAGCGAGTGTTTATAACACACACTTAGATCAAATATAAACACTTCCTCCAGCCATCTTGCAACCTTTCATAGAGGTGGGAAGATGCTACTAAAAAGAAGTTAAGCACAAAAAAGCTCCAGCTATTTCCCAATAGTAGCTGGAGCTTTTGACGTTTTATTCTTTTTTACCATAGCGTTTTGGGGCCTGCATAATTGCATCCCACACGCCGCTAAATGGCGGTGCATACGCTAAATCCAAGTCAAGCAGTTCCTCGAAGGTCATTTCATTGTACAGTGCTGTCGCAAATACATCGACTCGTTTATCGACACCATGTCTGCCTACTATTTGGAGACCTACGAGCTTGCGGCTTTGCTGTTCGACAAGCATCCGCAGCTTCATCGGCTGTACATTCGGATAGTAACTTGCAATATCATTTACTTCCATTTCATACGCTTCTACAAGTGCATTTAAACGATCTGCGGCTTCATTATTTAATCCCGTCATGCCGATGTGAAGATCGAAAAACTTCAGGATGGATGTTCCGACAATGCCCCGGAATTTCTGGTTAAAACCGGCTATGTTCAACCCTGCAATTCGCCCTTGTTTGTTTGCTGTCGTCCCAAGCGGTAAATAATCATCCTTTTGGTTTACTCGGTTAAAATGAGATGCACAGTCCCCTGCTGCGTACACATTGGCAATCGAAGTCTCCATTTTTTCATTGACAATTAGGGCACCATTTTCAAGCTTGGCAAAACCTTGTGCAAACTGTGTATTTGGACGTACTCCTGTTGCGACGATGACCAGGTCTGTTTTATGTAACCCGCTTGTTGTCCGAACTGCTTCTACAAGTTCGGTTCCTTCGTATCCTATCGTATCTTCATTTAATAAAACTTCCACACCATTTTTGATAGCTTCCTCATAAATAATACCAGTCAGCTGTGCATCCAAAATCGACATTAATGTGCTTCCGCGTTGAATGAGACGTACATCCAGACCGCGCTCCCGTAATGTTTCAACTACTTCCAGACCAATATAGCCCCCGCCGATGACCGTCACGTGCTTCACATGCGGCAACTGTTCCATCAGTGCATCCATTTGCGGAATCGTTTTTACAGTATGAATGCCCTTTAGGTCGCCATTGTCGATTTTCGGCATTGTCGGTGATGCTCCTGTAGCAATGAGCAGTTTATCGTATATAAATTCGAATGGCTCCATGCTGTTTACATCAATACCGCTCACTTTTTGCAGTTTTGTATCAACTGCCGTTACTTCATGGAAGATGCGTGCATCAATTCCGTATTTCGAGCGGAACTCCTCGACATCCCTTGCAATCAGGTCTTCAGTATGAGGGACTTTTCCGTTAATTACGTATGGCAACCCGCATTGTCCGTATGAATAAATCTCTCCTTTTTCCAAAACGACAATGTGCGCGGCTTTATTATTACGTACAATTTCCATTGCTGCACTCATTCCTGCCGCGTCGCCGCCTATAATTACAACTTTCATATTTGATCCACTCCTCAATCCACTTTTCACTTTCTTAATAAAATGCTACCAAATATCGTTTCTATTAATAGCATATCATTCCTTTTGTTTCGTAATCCTATGTATTCCCAAAATATGTTACACTAACTATCAGAAAAATCCCATATTTCTTTCGTCCGGCATAAACCGCACAAAAGAATTAAGCCTCCGGTGGATGTCATTCGATTCGGTACCGAATCCAGACGCAATTTCGCCAAGGTATAATTGATAAAAAGGAGCCATTTAAATGACTAAAACAATGACGATTGGCATTATCGGTACTGGTGTTGTCGGAGAACGCATTATTAACCAGGCACTGCAAAACGAACATTATGAAATTGCGGCAATTTTTGATACGAACGAAGAACGTACAGCACAATTGGCTGCTAAATATAGTGTACCCGCTACTAACGATTTACAAGCGCTCTTGAATTTAAAACCTGACTGGGTGTATATTGGCACACCGCCTGTCAGTCACGCACCACTTGCTGCAGAAATCGCTAAGCACAAATTACATATTTTATCGGAAAAACCGCTTGCCCATGATGCAGCAGACGGAGAAACGATGGTACGTATCGCAAATGAAGCGAATGTAAAAACAGCGATGCACTTTCCGTTAATGTACGGTGCGTCAGTCCATCAGCTAAAACAAGAGGTGGCAAAAGATATGGGTGACATTACACGTATTGAGCTGCATACATATTTCCCTGAATGGCCACGTAAATGGCAGCAAAACTCTTGGATTGCTTCACGTGAGCAAGGCGGGTTTATTCGGGAGATTTTCCCGCATTATTTACAATTAACGCATCATTTATTCGGCGATGTTGAAATTTTGGCGCATGAAACAGCTTACCCTGAGGATGAAGCTCTTTGTGAAGTTGGGGTAACTGCTTTAGCAAAAACAGCAAACGGCATCCCGATGGTCATTAACGGGCTTGCAGGTATCGGTCAGGAAGAGCGCATCGACTTTAAAATTTTC
This sequence comes from Solibacillus sp. FSL W7-1436, assembly GCF_038007305.1. Classification (NCBI taxonomy): domain Bacteria; kingdom Bacillati; phylum Bacillota; class Bacilli; order Caryophanales; family Caryophanaceae; genus Solibacillus; species Solibacillus sp. FSL W7-1436. The sequence continues at coordinate 1,540,478 of NZ_JBBOWV010000001.1, read as the reverse complement.
GGAACAGAAAAAGTTGTAACATTACGAAATTGGTCCGAGGTTTACACAAGCAAAGCATATGAGCAGGAAGTAAAAATTACCCCTGTCGAAATCCCTGAGACAATGCTTGATGCATGTCGAAAAGTCCTTTTAGGCGAGGAAGCTTTTGTCGTACCATTCGAGGAAGGCTTAAAAGTGCAACGCTGGATTGATGAATTGCTGAAATAATATGATCATGGAGTTGTTTGGAAAGTGGAATTCCCTTTTCGGGCAACTTTTTATTTCGGATTCTGAAATATTTAAATTGTAAAAAAACCCCTTCTGTACTAAAATAGCCGTAATATTCATTTTATTAGGCATTAATTTCAGAGGGGGATTTTTTGTGGACTTTTTACATTATCCATTTCCAAGTAAGCGTAATACGGTCATCGCCAATCGTGGAATGGTCGCAACATCCCAGCCGCTCGCAGCACAGGCCGGACTGGATATTTTAAAAAAAGGCGGCAATGCAGTCGATGCAGCAATCGCAACAGCAGCGGCACTTACTGTCGTTGAGCCTACATCAAACGGAATCGGCGGGGATGCATTTGCGCTCGTCTGGATGAAGGATGAGCTATACGGGTTAAACGCATCTGGCCCTTCTCCCAAGTCGATTTCCAAAGAAGCATTAACAGAGCGAGGTTTAGATCAAATTCCGATGCATGGAGTGATTCCTGTTACTGTTCCAGGCACACCGTCAGCTTGGGCAGCTTTATCAAAACGATTCGGGAAATTGCCGTTAAGCGAGGTATTGGCTCCTGCCATCTCATATGCTGAAGAAGGCTACCCGATTTCCGTAACACTCGGACAATACTGGCAATCGGCCTATAAAAAGTATAAAAAGAATTTCACATCCGAAGAATTCCAGCACTGGTTTGAAACATTTTCAATCGATGGCCGCATGCCGGAAATCGGAGAAGTTTGGAACTCTCCAGCACTCGGAGACACATTGCGCAAAATTGCCAAAACAAATGGCGCTGCTTTCTACAAAGGCGAAATCGCAGACAAAATCGATGCCTTCATGAAAAAACATAATGGCTTTATTTCAAAGGAAGATCTGGCAAGCTATGAGCCGGAGTGGGTAAACCCCATTAAAATGCATTACAAAGGCTATGATGTATGGGAAATCCCGCCGAATGGCCAAGGGATTGTTGCACAGATGGCACTGAACATTTATCAGCATGCCGAGCCAAAATGGCAGGATGCGGAAAATCTACATAATCAGATCGAAGCGATGAAGCTTGCGTATACCGACGGGAAAGCATTTATTACAGAATCAAATGACATGCCGGTAGATGCCGAAACACTGTTATCAAAAGCTTACGGAGAATCACGCTTTGCGGAAATCGGCGATACAGCACTTGATCCGAAACCATTCGACATTCCAAAAGGCGGGACGGTGTATTTGGCAACTGCCGATGCGGATGGCAATATGGTCTCGTATATTCAAAGTAACTATATGGGCTTCGGTTCAGGCATTGTCATTCCGGAAACAGGTATAGCGCTTCAAAACCGCGGCTATGACTTCTCACTGGATGAAACACATCCGAACTTCCTGAAGCCCGGAAAACGAACATTCAATACAATTATTCCAGGATTTTTGACGAAGGATAATGAAGCTGTCGGTCCATTTGGCGTAATGGGTGGCTATATGCAGCCTCAGGGGCATTTTCAGGTCATTACATCCACAATCGATTTCGCACTTAACCCTCAAGCAGCACTTGATATGCCAAGGTGGCAGTGGATCGGGGAAAAGCGCATTGAAGTCGAACCGCACTTCCCTAGCTATTTGGTGCAGGCATTGCAGCGTAAAGGCCATAACATTCATGTTGCAGTGGATGGCGGCAGTTTCGGGCGCGGTCAAATCATTTGGCGTGACCCGAAAACAGGAGTGCTGTACGGTGGAACAGAGCCTCGTACAGATGGTGCAATTTCCGCTTGGTAAATAGTTGATTACATCAAAACAGGAGTATCCCGTTAAAGTATTTTTGCGGGATACTCCTGTTTATATTTTTTTATTTTTGGACTATCTTAATGTATGATTAAACTACGGAAATTACAGTGGCAACACGAGGTTGCGCCCTCACGCACCTATAACTAGCTTTACTTTACCCGTATAATTCATCAATACTTAAACACAAGGAAGGGGATGACTCACATGATTTTTAGTGAACGATTAAAAAAAGAGCGAGAAAAAAGAGGTTGGTCACAAGCAGATCTTGCCGAAAAAATTCATGTTAGTCGCCAATCCGTTTCTAAATGGGAAACCGGGAAGAACTATCCGAGTATTGAAGTAATCATTGATTTGAGTGATCTGTTTGGCATCACGATTGATGAAATGTTGAGGAGTGACGGGGAATTGAAAGAAAAAGTAATTCGGGATAGCAAGAAATTGGCATATCCGAAATGGAAAGCGTTCTTTGATAGCGTGTTTTTATTAGGGGTATTTTTATTGGTAGCAAAACTGATTATTATAGGCTTAAATTCTTTTGCAGGATTGGACATTGTTATTCCTGAAGGCTTGCCGAAAATTCTGTCAAACTTCTTGCCGTTAACATTAATGGTAATCGGCGGGATTGGTGCAGACCAGTTAAAAACAAAATATACCGATTAAAAAAGGTAGCGGATCCGCTACCTTTTTTTATACCAATTATTCAGCTTCTGTTTCACTTGAATCAGCAGATAATTCTTCTTTGCAAAACGCTAAAATCATCGCTTCTTCATCTTCTTCCAATGCAAAATCCAAAAACTCATTATTGGCTTTATCAATAATAAAATAGTTTACGATGCGTACATTGTGGTCAATTACCCCTACAATCACACGAATCTCTAAACCTGCAGCGGAATACAGTTCATCTTCCTCATCCACTTCTACATCTAATAAAAACTCATAACGCTTACCTTCAATAATCTTTGTCGGATCTAAAATTTCTTCTATTGAAAATTGCGTAATATTCATATTCATGCTCCTTCCGGGAAATGCTTCTATTTTATCATAAACGAAAATTGCCCCGCGTCAAATAACAATCATCATTTACACCGTGACAGCAACGTTTTCATATGACAAACTAGAAATTAAGGAGTGATGGACTTTGAAAAATCTATTTTATTACGAAGATGCAATGATGAAGGAATTTACGGCACAAGTTGTGAAAACTGGTCAAGACGAAACAGGAAATTTCATCGTACTGGACAATACTGCATTTTATCCTACTGGTGGCGGGCAACCTAATGATACCGGCTGGATTAATGACTTGGAAATTTTTGATGTCGAGAAAATTGATGAAGAAATTCGTCATTATACGGCAGCCGATGTGTCGAATATTTCCGGGGAAATATCCGGGAAACTTCATTGGTCGCGCCGATTCGACCATATGCAACAACATGCGGGACAACATATTTTAACAGCAGCCTTTGTGGAGCTGTTCGATATGGCGACAGTGAGCTTCCACTTGGGAACAGAGCTTGTCACAATCGATTTAAATGTTGGCGAAGTTTCTGAAGATCAGCTGGCAGCAGTGGAAAAACGGGCTAACGAAATTATATTGGAAAACCGTACGATTGAAACGAAATGGGTGACAAAGGAAGAATTAGCGCAATATAACTTACGGAAAGACGTAAAAGTCGACGATGATATCCGGTTAGTCATTATCCCTGACTATGACTACAATGGCTGTGGCGGTACACATCCTACCTCTACCGGACAAGTAGGCTTGTTGAAAATTTTAGCTACGGAAAAAATGAAGAAGCAGATCCGTGTACACTTTGTCTGCGGTAATCGCGTGTTACAGCAGCTGGCTATGCGTAAACAGGTTTTAAGCGATGTAGCCCGCCAGTTGAGCGCACCGGAAGAAGAGGCCGCTGATGCGTTGCGTAAATTCGTGAAAACAGCGAAGCAAACAGAGAAAAGTTTAACAGAAGCACAAGACGCCCTTCTTGAATTCGAAGCAAAAGAATTGGCAAATGAAACAGTTGCTGCAGCGGCATTCGAAAACCGCTCGATTCAAAGCCTGCAGAAGCTGGCACGTTTTATTACACAGCAAAACGGTGAAGCAATCGCACTTCTCGTTGCCAATAATGAAGACAAGCTGCAATTTGTTGCGGCACGGGGTATTGAGCAAACAAAATCGATGAAAGATATTTCTGCAGCAGCCTTACCGCTCATTAATGGTAAAGGCGGCGGAAACGATGCACTTGTACAGGGCGGCGGTGAAAAAACCGTTTCAGCTGAAGCGCTGATTGAGGCAATGAAAGAAGCCGTTCGATAAAGTGAAACTTCAATCCGTGGAGGTTTCCCCACGGATTGTTAGTTGAACCAATCGGGCTTTTACGGGTAGTTGATCACCCGCCTATTCCTTTGCCCTGCCTAAACCTGGAGGTTGGAGTCTTACTACCCATTAATGCGGGATAAATGAAAAAGAAGCTAATGATGGTTTGAACCATTCATTAGCTTCTTTGCTTTTAACCTGCCCGTAGTCCATTCATACCGCGACGAACATTTGTTATATCGGTATAACCGAGCTTTACGAGTTCCTTGCACGCTTTATTGCTGCGCGCACCACTTTGACAAATGACAACAATCGGTCGATCTTTCGGCAAGTCCCCTAAATATGCTCCAAGCGGACGATTAATAAACTGAGGAATGTGGGCCTCTTTATATTCTTTTTCCGTCCGGACATCCACAAATACATATTTCTCATCTTCCAGTAAAGGCTGCAGTTCTTTTGCCGTAATATATTTCACGCCTTTTTTCGGCATAAAACGCACGATCATTACAATGATTCCCACCATTGCAAGTAGTGTAATAATCCCTTCCATTTGCATACTCCTAAAATCTGTTTTCACTTATTTTACGATAATCTGCATAAGCTTACGAATATTTTGCATTTTTAGAACTGGATTGCTGCCATTTATTAAAGAGGCGTGCAATATATTAGAACTTTTTCGGCTTTATTAGAACAATGACATACTTTATTTGAACAGTTCACCTGTTTATTAGAAGATCGGGACCCTATTTTAGGACTTCTTGATTATTTATTAGAACTTTCACATTATATTAGAACTTTTCCGAGTTTATTAGAAAATCCGCACAATATATTAGAAAACTACTAACCACTGACTACCTTTCCTTCTTCAGCTCAACGACATAAATTTCAGGGAGATTAAAGATCCGGTAAGGAAACAAGCTGTTCCCCAATCCCCTATTTACGATCATTTCAGTTTCCTGCTCTTCATAAATTCCTGCCGTGTATTTTGGCATAAAACCCTGTGTCGGCGCAAAAAGTCCTCCGATAAATGGCAGACGAATCTGGCCGCCATGTGCATGCCCTGTAAACACTAAATCCATTTCCTTCTCGACATATGTTTCAAACAGCTCAGGACGGTGCGACAATAATACTTTAAATGCATCCGGGTCCATATTGTAAAGCGCTTCATCAATCGAATCGCCCGCTTCTTTTCCCATTAACGGGTCCTCAATACCCGCAATGACGATGTGCTCTCCGTTACGCTCCAGCTGTACCGCATCATTCGGTAATACATGAACACCGAGCTCATTTAAAGCCATATAAATTTCATCTGTTAAATTCAATGCAACTTCGTGATTTCCAAGTACATAGTAAACGTCTGTAATATCGACTAACTGGCGGACAGCCTGCAAACTGTTTTCCAAGTCATAACGGCGACTGTCCACTAAGTCACCCGTTATGAAAATTACATCCGGTTTGGTATCCCGCACTTTTTCAGCTAACCGTGACTGATTTTCCCCGAATGTGGCATCATGCAGATCGGTCACTTGGGTAATCCGGTAACCATCAAAACTCTCCGGAACTTTCTCTGATTCATGTACATAATCGGTCTTTACAAGCCAATTATTATTTATATATAAAAATAGATAGACAACACCTATAAAGATGATTAATTTCAATAACTTTTTCAATTTATTCGCTCAATTCATTGTGAGTTTTAAGCAGCTCTAATACCACCCATCGTTATCAATAATATTGAACTGTTTCGGAACATTCAAGTGTAAAATCCGTTTACCAATTAATTCGTCGAGTGGATTATTATAGCTTTCGTACTTGGAAGAGTTCAAGAATCAATAGATAGACAAACTATTCGTTCTACCCTTCCTTTTGAATATGCCTGATCAGCTCAATCAAATCTTCATCCATCACAGCTAAACGTTTTGCTTCTTCCACAATATCCTTTGCCATCTTCGTCAATGTATCGCTTCGTCTTGTCGTTAAAATCCGATGTTTCGCATCCCCGATCACGAACATTCCAAGCCCTCTCTTTTTATACAAAACTTCTTTTTCCACTAAAACAGTCAGACCTTTCCCGGCTGTTGCCGGATTAATATTAAAAATTTCAGCAAGCTGATACTGGGAATAAACTTTCGCTTCCGGAAGCAGCCGGTCTGCCAGTATCTCATTTTCGATCCATTCCGCCACTTGCATATAAATAGGCATTGTACTCTGTGTATTAAAAATCAAAGAGATCATCCTTTCTGAGTCACCAAGTACATTAGTGTTGTAATGCACTATATAAAAAACGAGCTTATTTGTCAATAAATCAAGAAATATTATCCACATATACTATTTATCCACAAAGTTATGCACATTAACGTTAATTATCCACATTTTAATCACGATTTTTCAACAGGCAGAAATATACTTATCCACAAAAAATATTTTAAAATTCTATTTTAGAACAAGATTCCAAAAAAATATTCGGATATATTTTCATTTGTTCTAGAAATTGCCACATTTTTCTTAGTAAAGTCTATTTATTTTTATACTAAATAGGAATACTTTTAATTTCTTATATCCATATTCAGTTAAAAATAAGGAGCTCTACCCCTTTGTTCGATAAATTTGTAACTTTATCTACAAGTTATCCACATCACATAATTTTTTATCCACTAAAAAAAGCATTCTAAAAGCGACATGCCATCACTTTTAAAATGCTTTTACATTCATTATTTAATTTCTTTCAATGTAGCTTCCACTTCTTCTTTTACTTGCAGATTTTCTTCGCCGAACAGGATTTCATTTAATGCATCGTCTCCAGAACCTTCAGCCAGCGGTACGCGTGAACGATACGCCGCACGACAGACTAAATGTCCGGAAACAGGTGCCGTAATAAATACGAATATAATACCTAAAATAAGGCGAATGCTCACATAGCCATCATGGATCCAAAAGTAAATGAAGCCGCCGAACAAACAAAGCAATACGGAAAGTGTCGCACTTTTCGTTGCGGCATGTGAGCGTGTGTACACATCCGGTAAACGTATCATGCCGAATGCGCTAATGACACTCACAATTGCACCAAGCAAGATAAGAAGTGCCGCCATTAACTCAATCAGCTGATTTACGCTCAACAATGACACCTCTTTCTATATATTTCGAGAATGCAATCGTTCCGATAAATGCTAAAATCCCCAATATTAAAATCGCTTCCAAAAATGCCTTTGTTTTTAAAACAATCGACACGATGGCGATCGCAGAAATTAAATTGACGCCAATCGTATCAAGAGCGATTGCGCGGTCAGGCAATGACGGTCCTTTTATTACACGGAATAGGGATAGACCGATTGCCACCATAAATAGTACAAGTGCAGCCTTTAGAATCAAATCGATCATTGTGTCACCTCCAAAATGGCACGTTCAAACTTGCCGATTGAACGGAGTACCGTTTCTTTCGATTCTTCTATATCCATTGCATGAATATAAAACGTACTGTTATCTTCTGAAACTTCCATTACAACAGAACCCGGTGTCAATGTTAATAACAGGGCCAATGTCGTCACCTGGTAGTCTCCTCTTAATTTTGTTTCATAAGTGAAAATACCCGGTGTGAAATTCATCTGTGGACCCAGTACTTGTTTTAATACAGAAATACTTGATGAAAGCAGCTCTCGAATAAATATGAGGATGAGCTTAATAATCTTTAATACACGACGCAAGTAAAACTGTGTTCCGAAAAATCGGTGCATAGCATATAAAATCAATGTTCCGACTAAAAAGCCTGACATAAACGTCGTAAAGTCTGCAGTTGGATCATCCTTTAACAAAAACCAAAGCGCCGCAATAAATAAATTTATAATAAATTGACCTAACATGTGCTCACCCTCCTTTATTTATTCGTATTTAATATCGCATCAATATATACGGAAGGGTTGGATAATGTGTAAGCTGCATCATTCACATAAACTGCAAGCCCTTCTGCACCAACTCCTAAAGCAACGATACAGATCGTCAATAGCACAAACGATACCATCGCACCGCGCGGCATCCGAATTTTGTCCTCTTCATTAATCGAAGTTTCTCCAAAGAATGAAGCAAGGAAAATACGCATTAATGAATAGAGAACGATGATACTCGAACCGAATGCCAGTGCCAATAAAATGTAAGACTCTGTTTCAATAGCGCCCTGGCCGATCAGTACTTTTCCGATAAATCCGCTTAATGGCGGAATCCCGACAAGTGCACATAACATGATAAAGAACAGCCATCCAAATACCGGATAAATTCGAATTAATCCATTCATATTTTTTACAACAATTTCCCCTGTCAAAAGCACCATTGTTCCAATAAGTAAAAACAGCAGCGCTTTACCGAGCATGTCGTGGATTAAGTAATACACTGCGCCTGCCATTGCTGATTCAGTTCCGATCGCAAGTGCCGCCAATATGAATCCAACACTAATGATGACGTTATATGTAGCAATTGTCCGAACATCACGTCCGGCAAATGCGCCCATACATCCCGCTATTATCGTCAGTCCTGCCATCACACCGATCGCTGTATGCGTCACTTCCGGCTGTAGCGGGAACATGAGCGTGAACGTACGGAATAATGCATATATACCCACCTTTGTTAGCAGTGCGGCAAATAATGCCTGTACTGCTGTTGGAGGCACACTGTATGAACCAGGCAGCCAAAAGAACAGCAGCAAGCCTCCTTTTAAAGCAAAAACAATAAGGAAAACAAGTGCCACAACCGTCAGTAACGGATCCTGGCCGGCTTCTGCAACACGCTGTGCAATATGTGCCATATTAAGCGTCTTTAACGTTCCATACATGAAAGCAAGTGCAACAAGGAAAATCCATGATGCGACAACATTAATGAGCACATATTTGATTGACTCGCGCAGCTGTATTTTTCCCCCGCCTAATGCAACCAATACATAGGACGCTAAAAGCATTACTTCAAAACAAACGAATAAGTTGAAAATATCACCTGTTAAAAACGAACCATTCACACCTGCCAGTAAAAACAGGACAAACGGATAAAAGTACATCTTCTCGTGACGCTCTCCGATTGTGGAGAAGGCATAAATCAAACAGATCGCCGTAACGATGCTTGCCGTCAGAACAAGCAGTACCGAAAATGAATCGGCAACAAATAAAATACCGAACGGCGGTGCCCAACCACTAAAGTCTATACGCATGATACCTTCTGTTTGAATAAGCTGTAACAGGACAACAGATGTCGCTATTACAAAAATCATAGTTACTAAACTTACAACTCGCTGAAGTTTAATATTATTATTTAAAAATACTAGCAATGCTGCCGTTATAATCGGCACAATCATTGGTAAAACAATTATATTATTCATCTGATGACCCTCCAAGTTCCCCTAGATCATCGGTTCCGTTCATTAAATACATTCGATAAGCCAGTACGAGTAAAAAGGCCGTAACAGCAAAGCTTATTACGATTGCCGTTAAGATCAATGCTTGGGGTAATGCGTCGGTATATGGTGCGGCCGCTTGACCTAATAACGGCACACTTCCCTTTTTTAACCCGCCGACCGTCAATAACAATAGGTGAACGGCATGAGATAAAATGGCGGTGCCGACAATCACGCGTATGACACTACGAGAGAGGATTAAATAAGTAGCGACTGCGACTAGAATGCCGACAAGTACAATCATTAATGATTCCATACTATTCATCCTCACTTATATTTAAAATAATCGTTACGAGTGTACCGACAACCGTCAATGCGACACCTGCTTCAAAAATCGTAACAGTCGACAAATGCTTTTCTCCTATTAACGGGAGATTATAATAGCCATCTGTCTGTGTTAAAAATGGTACGTCAAAGAAAACTGAGGCAATGGCCGAACCTGTCGCCAGCAATACACCGATTGCAGCAACTTTTTTAAAATCGAACGGCATTCCTTTATGCACGGTTTCAATGTCATACGTCAAATATAGCAGGACAATCCCCGAGCCAAGCACTAATCCGCCGATGAATCCGCCGCCCGGAGCATTATGTCCTGCAAAAAATAAATACATACCAAGCGTAAAGACGATGAACACAACGCCTCGTACGACTGATTTTAAAATAACATCATTTACTTTCAACGTCTGCATCCCCCTTTTTCGCCTTAAGCTTAATAAGTGTGTAGACGCCAAGACCTGCAATGAAAAGTACAACTACTTCAAGCATCGTATCAAATGCACGGAAATCGCCTAAAATCGTGTTGACGATATTTTTCCCGCCTGCCAGATCATACGAATCCTCAAAGTATTTCGAGATTGGCTCAAAACGATCGTAATTCATTACAGCTAATCCGATCAGTGTCACGGTTGCACCGACCGCAATCGAAATTGTAACCTTCGCAAAACGCCAGCTTTTCGAAATATACTCATTTTTAAGCTTCGGTAAATATTTGAATGATAGTAAGAACAGCGCTGTTGTGACCGATTCAACGACAAGCTGTGTGAGCGCCAAATCAGGAGCTCTGAATACAACGAAGAAAAAGGCAACAGAATAACCGAGTACCCCGTTCAACAGCACGACTGTAATACGCTGCTTTGCAAAAATAATTGCAATTGCAGCCGCAATCATAACAAAAACAAGAACTAATTCATAAGGCTCGATCACCGAATCTTTCGAAGGATCCCAGCTGAATACGTCCGCATAAATCATATACCCTGCCAGCAGGGTTACAAAAAACACATATATATATACGAAATAATAAGTTAAATTACCGTTCATATAACGGTTTGTTACACGTCCTGATACACCCTCACTTGAATTAATGACACGTTCATAAATCGCATTTAATGTAAAACTTTGCGGAATTAACTGATAGACTGGACGCCATTTTTTTAATGTACGGTATAAGAAAACACCTACAACAATGACACCAAACGTCATAATAAGCTCCGTACTAATATAACCATGCCAAGCTGCGATATGAGGCGTCAATTCCTCTGCCGAAGGAAACATTGGATAAATGCTTGCCATAGCCGGACTCAAAATATAATGTCCCAAAACATTTGGGAATATAAAAATTCCAATAACGAAAGCCACTAAAATAAATGGTGAAATTAACATACCAAATGGCGCTTCATGTGGCGGCTTTTCCAAACGATCCGGCTGTATTTTCCCGAAGAATGTACGCATGACGATAATGACACAGTAAATAAACGTAAAAATACTTGCCACCCAGGCGATAATCGGGAATAAAAGGCCGATACTATCAAGTGAGAAAATATCAAGCTGTGTAATTTTTAATGTTGCTGTAAAGAACATTTCCTTACTTAAAAAGCCATTGAATGGTGGTAAACCTGCCATTGAGGCACTTCCGATTACGGCAATCGTGAAAGTAAATGGCATTAACGACATCAATCCGCCTAATCGACGAATATCACGTGTTCCTACTTCATGGTCGACGATTCCGACCATCATAAAGAGCGCGCCTTTAAATGTCGAGTGGTTGATTAAATGGAATAATGCAGCAAAAGTAGCCTGAGTATAAATTACCGACTGTGTTGAATAACCAAAATGCAGTGCTGCAGAACCAAGACCGAATAAAGACATAATCAATCCAAGCTGACTAATTGTGGAGTATGCTAGCAGTGCCTTTAAATCATACTGGCGGACGGCATTGAAGGAGCCCCAGAATAACGTTAGCAGACCTACCCCGCTCACTGCCCAAAACCATACTTCATGCCCGCCAAAAATCGGTGTTGTACGAGCTACTAAGTAAATGCCCGCTTTTACCATCGTTGCAGAGTGTAAATAGGCGGAAACAGGTGTCGGTGCTTCCATCGCATCCGGCAGCCAAATATGGAACGGGAACTGTGCTGACTTTGTAAACGCACCTAAAAGTACAAGACACATTGCCGGTACAAAATAAACGCTCGATTGCACGACATCCAAATTCGCAATAATTTCGCGAATACTAAACGTTCCGGATGCAACATATAACATTAAAAAACCAGCGAGCATCGCAACACCACCAGAAACGGTTATAGTCATTGCTTTCCTTGCGCCTGCACGAGATGCTTTACGATGATGCCAGAATGCAATTAACAGGAATGACGATACGCTCGTTAATTCCCAGAATACATAAAGCACCATTAAGTTATCCGAAAAGACGACGCCCAACATCGCGCCCATAAATAATAGTAAGTAGCAATAGAAATGATGTAATGATTCTTTCGTTGATAAATAGAAAATTGAGTAAAGTATTACTAAACTGCCTACCCCAGTAATGAGTAAGCCAAAAATCATACTCAAGCCGTCTAAATAAGTAGTAATATTAATACCGAAAGAGGGGATCCACTCGATTGTTTTTTTGAACACTTCGCCATTGGCAATTCGAGGGATATATGTAGCTAAAAGCGAAAATAATGCAACAGGGATTATTAGCACGAACCAACCTAAATGTATATTCTTAAATCTCCTGTATATTAACGGGATTAATGCTGCAGCAAGAAACGGAAGCATAATCGAAAAAGCAATAACCAAAAGCAATAACCTCCTAACCGATTCAGCCAAAAAATATGTAAAGTTCGGCATTCGAACGATCACACTTGACTATCTATATAACTATCTTCATAATAATGTGGCATATGGGGAATATATTTTCAAACAAGAGTAATTTAATAAAAATTACAAAAGCAAAAATATAACAAAAAATTTACTGAATATAAATATGCATCATAGAAATAAGTATACAATAATAATGGGTGCATTGCACTGTAATAGCCTTCGTTTTATCTCAATTATGCTTAATTTCTCAAAATATATTCGGATTCAATTCATTATTATAGGATAAGAAAAAGAGGTGCGAAATAAAATGAAACATGTTAAAGGCCGATTAGACGAAAGTATTTTGGTTTGTGTATATTACGGACAAAATGGTGAGCGTTTAATTCGCCGAGGACACAAGCTTGCTACATTACTTGACTGCCCATTATATGTGTTGACTGTTGATTCAAAGCCGCTTGACGCATTTGATGCGGAAAAATCCGGCTATATCGAACAATGGAAAGAACTTACTGATGAGTTGGAAGTAGAACAATTCATTGTAAAAGATAATGAAAAGCGTCCATTCCATAAAGTGATTAAAGAAATTGCAATGGACTTTAATATCACGCAAATTATCGTGGGTCAAAGTGCTCAAAGCCGTTGGGAGGAAATCACAAAAGGTTCTTTCTTAAATGTTCTCTTAAAAGAAGTACCATTCGTCGATTTTCATATAGTATCGGTAAAGCGTCCTTCTGAGGATGAACTGATCGATGTTTATGAAAAAGGTGTTCGTGCTTATTTAATCCAGGAAAATGATTACTATAAAGTCGTGTTTACTTGCCCTAAAATTGTGGCTCTTGAAGGGATTTTCTTTAAGGAAATCGGGACAGACTTCGATAATGGTATATTCAAGTTCAATTATAACGGGAAACTTTTAGAGGCTGATATAACAGAAGGTACTGTTAACAACCCTGAAATTCTCCCTAAAGATCGTTTTACATCATTAAAACCTTAATACGAAAGCTGTTTCCAAGTTATTGGAACAGCTTTTTTTAGAATTTATACAATAGGAAAGGATTTTTAATATGAAATTTGAAGTCCCAAAAACAAAGAAGCTCTATGAACAAATAGCCGATATTATTGAACAAAAAATTATGAACGGGGAAATTTCACCTGGCGATAAATTGGATTCAGTTGAACAGCTTGCCAAAAACTTTGAAGTTGGCCGCTCTGCAATTCGTGAAGCTTTGACTGCTCTTCAGGCACGTGGCATTATCGAAATCCGCCAAGGTGAAGGAACTTATATCCGCAAAGTAACAGCACAGGATATTTCATTGAATATTCCCACATACGTCTCCTTTTCCCAGCAGGATTTACAGCAAATATTTGAAGTACGAAAAATTTTGGAATTAGGTCTGATCAAAAATGCTGCAAAACGCAGAACAGCTCGTCAGCTTGAACAATTAGAAGAAGCACTCAATAAAATGAACGACGCCCTTATCGATCCTGAGGCAAGCAGTAACGCCGATATGCGATTCCATGCAGTCATCGCTGAAGCAGCAGATAACCCTCTACTCGTTTCGATGCTGCAAAGTGTTTCAAAGCCGATTGCACGCCAAATCCAGCATACGCGTTCTCTTTTATCAACAACAGACCATGCTGCTTTATACAATTTACACGAAGAACATACCGCAATTTACAATGCATTGTTGAATGCAGATGATGTACTGGCTAAAAAGGCGATGGCAAAACACCTGGAGACCGTCGAATCATTACTTTTCAATCAATAATGTTTTAAGACAGAATTATTCTCTTTAAATACTTATTTCCTAAGTCATCAGATGACCTGTTGACTTAATTATCAGAAAGTTGTAAATTTAATGAAACAGGGGGGATTGGATGAATGTATCATTATTCGCTACATGTTTAGTCGATATGGTTCAAAGTAATATCGGAAAAAATACGGTTGAGCTGCTGGAACGCTTAGGTTGTACAGTAAGTTTTCCAAAAGGGCAAACTTGTTGCGGTCAGCCAGCCTATAATAGCGGCTATGTAAAAGCTTCTAAAGAAACGATGAAAAATACTATTCAAGTATTCGAAGATGCAGAAGTTATCGTCTGTCCATCAGGTTCTTGTGCATACATGCTGAAAGAATATGTTCATATTTTTAAAGATGAACCGATTTGGCAGGAAAAGGCACAACGAATTGCAGACAAGACATATGAACTGACACAATTTATTGTCGATGTACTTAAAATCGAGAATGTTGGAGCAAAACTGAACGGAACGGCTACTTATCACCCTTCCTGTCATATGACGCGTTTATTGAAAGTGCAGCAGGCTCCTCTCACATTGCTTCAGAATGTAGAAGGCCTTGAACTGCTGGAAATGCCTTTAAAAGAAAATTGCTGCGGCTTCGGCGGAACTTTCTCTATTAAAATGGGACCGATTTCCGAACAAATGGTAGATGAAAAGATTGCTTCCGCCGAGCAGATTGCTGTCCATTATTTAATAGGTGCCGATGCGGGCTGCCTCATGAATATCGGAGGACGGATTGACCGGAAGAACATTGACATTAAAACAATGCATATCGCAGAAATATTGAATAGCCGCCAATAGAGAGGATGTGTTTCAAATGGCGATGAAAATCAGTCAGCAAAAATTTAATGAACGTCTTACTACCAACTTGGAAAATGATTTTATGCGTGGTGCTGTAGCCGGAGCACAACATCGTTTTCAAACAAGACGGAGTGCTGCTGTTGACCCTTTAGATTGGGAAGAATGGCGCAATCATGGAGAAGAAATCCGGCAGCATGTATTGGAAAACCTCGATTACTATTTACATGAATTGAGTACAAACGTTGAAGCGCGGGGCGGGCATGTATTTTTTGCTCAAACTGCAGAAGAAGCTACCGAATATATCTCTACTATTGCCAAACAAAAGAATGCCAAGAAGATAGTGAAAGCAAAATCGATGGTAACCGAAGAAATCAATTTAAATTCCCACCTGGAACAACTCGGATGTGAAGTGATCGAAACCGATTTAGGCGAATATATTTTACAGCTTGATGACCATGACCCGCCTTCTCATATTGTGACACCGGCACTTCATAAAAATAAAGATCAGATTCTGGAAGTATTTGAACAAAAAATTGGCTATACGGCTTCCTCCAAGCCTGAGGAACTGGCACTGCATGCCCGCAAAGTTTTACGGGATCATTATTTATCGGCGGATATCGGTATTACAGGATGCAATTTTGCCGTTGCCGAAACAGGTTCTGTTTGTTTAGTAACGAATGAAGGGAATGCTGATTTAGTAACAGCCTTACCGAAAACACAAATTTCCGTCATGGGAATGGAGCGTCTAGTTCCAACATTCGAGGAAATGGAAGTTCTCGTTGGTATGCTGACACGCAGCGCGGTTGGCCAGAAGTTGACGAGCTATATTACAGTGCTGACAGGGATAAAAGAAGCGCTCGAAGTCGATGGTCCCGAAGAATTTCATTTAGTCATTGTCGACAATGGACGTTCCTCGATTTTAGGCGGCAAATTCCAGTCGATTTTACAGTGCATCCGCTGTGCCGCATGTATTAATACATGCCCTGTTTACCGTCATGTCGGTGGCCATACTTACGGATCTATTTACTCAGGTCCGATTGGTGCCGTGTTATCACCGTTATTGGGTGGTTATGATGATTATAAAGAGCTGCCTTACGCTTCCACTTTATGTGGCGCATGCACGGATGTATGCCCAGTGAAAATTCCATTGCATCAACTCCTTCATAAACATCGGGAAGTGATCGTTGAACAGGAAGGCCGTGCCCCGATTAGTGAAAGTTTGCTAATGCAGGCATTTGGGAAGGGCACTTCTTCACAATCAATCTATCAATTGGGCACTAAAGTAGCTTCAACCGTTATGAAGCCGTTCACGAAAAACGAGAAAATTACAAATGGTCCTGGTCCTCTGAAAAACTGGACAGCGTATCGTGATTTTCCTTCCGTGCAAAAAGAACGTTTCCGCGACTGGTTTGAACAACATAACAAAGGAGGCAAATCCAAGTGATCCAAAATCGAGAACCTTTTTTACAAACAATCGCTGCTCGTCTTGGCAGATCCGCTCCTTCTTTAACAAAACCGGAGCGAAACTGGAAGCACCTCCCTCAACACGAAGTATTGAAGGATGCTTCAATGGATGAACTGATTGAAGTTTTGAGAGAACAATGCTTGAACATCCACACTACATTAAAAAAATGCACTCAGCAGCAGTTGCCTGAAATATTAAATGAAACAATTGCAGACTATGGTGGCGGGCGTGTAATTTGCAGTAATGATCCGCGGTATAGGGCATTGAATGTGTTACCGGTTTTTGAACAATATGAGCATTTAAAGTGGCAAGCTGCAAACGGTAAACAAAATATCGAATTTGCTGAACAGGCGAACGTTGGTGTCGTAATCAGCAACGTGACATTGGCGGAATCCGGCACGATTATGCTTCAGGCATCACCGGAAGTTGGCCGGACGCTCTCATTTTTGCCTGAAAATTCGATTGCCATTATACCGAAAAGCAGCATCGTTCCCCGCATGACACAAGCTGCACAGTTTTTACGGGAGCAGTCACATGTCTCCTCCTGTATTAATTTCATTACAGGACCAAGCAACTCCGCAGATATCGAAATGAACCTGGTCGTCGGCGTACACGGTCCGGTGAAAATGACGTATATTTTGGTGGAGGATTATTAAAAAAGAACTTCGGACATAAAAATCCGAAGTTCTTTTATTTTCCTATCCCCCTACACGATCACGCGGCAGGAAAAATGCTACAAGTAATAATAATGTCAGTACCGATATCGCATTCATTGTGAAGTGAATTCCCATTTTATCTATAAGCATCCCGATTACTACCGAGCCGATTGCGCCCATTCCAAATGCAACACCAACTGTTAAACCGGCCATTGTACCGATTTTTGATGGGACAAGTTCCTGTGCATATACAACAGTCACTGTAAAGCTGACCATAATCAAAAGTCCGATAATAATGAGTAAAATCATTACAGCCGGCAGCGGAACATACGGGAGTGCCAGGCAAAACGGAATCGGTGCGATTACCGACAGCAATATAATATTTTTCCGACCGAAGCGATCTGATAATGGACCACCAAAAAATGTACCTACAACTCCAACTGCCATGAAGATAAAGATAAACAGCTGACCGCGCTCAACACTCATCCCATACTGTTCCGATAAATAGAAGACATAGAAACTTGTTATGTTCGTAACGTAAAACGAACGGGCAAATATAATGAACAGCAGCACGAGTAAAGCCATTCCCACCTGTTTTTTCGTTAAAGGCGGCAAGGACGAGATAAGCATTTTTTTGATTTTTGATCTCTTTTCGGCTTCGAGCTGACGTTTGTACCACATTGATATTTTCGTTAATAAAAAGATACCGATCGATGTAAAAATAAGAATAACGGAAACACCGTACATCCCGAATGGCAAAATGATGAATGCGCTTAGCAATGGGGCTAATGCCTGTCCGCTATTGCCCCCCACCTGATAGATGGACTGAGCCAAGCCTCGCTTATTACCTGCCGCCATAAACGATACGCGTGAACCTTCCGGGTGGAAAATGGCTGAACCAAGTCCCAGAAATAGGACCGACACTAAAATCATCCAGTACTCGCCCGATAATATGAGCATTGCCAGCCCGATAAACGAGCTCACCATCCCAAGCGGTAAAGCATATGGAAATGGTTTTTTATCTGTCATAAATCCGACGGCCGGCTGCAGCAGACTCGCAACCATATTCAGTACAAATGAAATCATACCAAGCTGCGTAAACGTTAATCCTAAATCACGTTCCAGTAATGGGAACATTGCCGGTATAACCGCCTGCATCGTATCATTGATTAAGTGACATACCCCAATGGACACCATGATGGGATAGACAGGGTTTGATTGTTTTACTGTTGTAGTCGACATTTTTTCACATTCTTTCTGCTAGATCAATTTCACTTCACACGTTTTCCAACTCAGCCATACGCTGTAATTTTAAATTTTCCTCTTCACCTTTCGCTTTTCATGAATTTATTAAAGTGCATAGTTTATCGCTTTTTATTCATACTACCGTTTAAAAGGAGGGATTATCATGGAACTGAACCTTGGCGAAATGATTTTACGTGCAAGCTTTGCATTTTTCGCAATTTTAATACTCGCCCGTATCATCGGTAAAAAGCAAGTGAGTCAGCTCACTTTCTTCCACTATGCAACGGGAATTACATTTGGTTCGATTGCTGCCGAAATCTCGACTCAAGTGGAAACCCCTTTTTTAGACGGCATCGTTTCATTAGTAGTATGGACTGTTTTAACAGTTGCCGTCAGCTATATTTCATTCAGATCAGAAAAAGCACGTGTCCTTTTTGACGATAAACCGCAAATTGTCATTAATAATGGTGTCATATTAAATAATGAATTAAGAAAAGCGCGGCTTCATCCAGACGAGCTTGCTATGCTGTTGCGTGAACAGAGTATTTTTTCATTTGATGAAGTACAGTATGCCGTTTTTGAAACAAATGGAGAACTGAGTGTCCTGAAAAAGCCGCTTGCCCGGACCGCAACAACAGAAGATGTATCAGTATCTGCTCCTGCCCCGCAATACTTGCCAATGGAATTGATTACAGATGGCCGAATTATTCAAAAAAATTTAACTGAACTTCAGCTTACGGAAGACTGGCTCCGAAAAAAATTAGCAAAGAAAAATATTCATGACATTAATAAAGTTTATTATGCGCAAATTTTAGAAAACGGATCGCTGTATATCAGTATAAAAAATGCTAGTCCACCTTCCTAAATTAGAAGAAAAAACAATTAACTCTCATTATATTCCTAATTTTCCTGGAAGTTAATACAAAAAAGCAGAAATCGATTGAAGGACAATGATTTCTGCTTACTATTTATACTTTTAAATACCGAATATTCTTCTTGCTCATTTGAATACCGATCAGCACTACTGCAATAATTAGAATGAGAACAACAAGTAGTGTATACCAGTAATTTTCCATCAATACGCTGTCGGTAAGAAGTCCTGTTCCGTACTTCGCAAGCTTCCATGGTGTAATACTCCAAAAGCTGCCGATTATTGTATCAATAAGCAGGCCAACCGGTATGAGAATAATTGTAACAGCAGCAGCGACCGATGTTTGGAACGCTGCACTCATAGCAACAGTTAGTGCCATAACAAACAGTAACCATATACAGTACGTACCGAGCATTGCCAAAAACTTCGCTAAATCAACCGTCCCGTATAGCAGTACCGTATAATACATGCTCCCCGCATACCCCGCCATTGCACTGATGACCGCAATTGTGCTTGCAACAATCCATTTACTGAAAAACAATGCCGTAAAAGACATCGGACGGACATAGAGAAGGGTCGCAGTACCATTTTGGCGTTCCCGGCTAACAGATCCGATATAGGCAGTAATGAGTACTAGCAGTCCAATTGTCTGAAACTGACCGGTTGATGCAATTAGCAGATCAGCCGGCTGAAATTCAGGCATTGTCATCATAAATCCTTCGGGCATATTGCCGACCGCCTGTAAAATATCTTCCATAAAGTAATTCATGAGCGGATCACTAATTCCGAGCAGTATAAACACGAGCGGAATCCACAAAATTTTAAAGCTGCGAACACTTTCACGCCATTCTTTTAAAAGTAATGCTTTAAATTGCTGCATGCTTCCCCGCCACCTTCATAAAGATTTCTTCCAGGCTTGCCGTTTCCCGCTCCACTTTTACAACTTCATATGGTAATACCGCCAATTGCTTAAGCAGCTGTTGCATCGACGGGTGTTCATCTGAAATTTCCACATATGCCGCCATTCCTTCAGCAACAGCTCCTAATGTAGACTGACTTGCAAACTGCCGCGCCTCTTCCGCATTTATGAACGTTATTTTATAGCGCGGCTCCTCAAACTTTTTCTTCACCTCTGTCAGTGACCCTTGTTCGACAAGTTTGCCGTCCCGTAAAAACAGCAGCTGATCGGTCATTTCCTCGGCATCATTCAAAATATGTGTTGAATACAAAATCGTCGTTTTCTGCTGTACTTCCTTCAATAAATTCATCACTTCCCGACGTCCAACCGGATCAAGTGCAGATACCGGTTCATCCAGCAGCAGGAGTTTTGGTTTATGAACTATTGCCTGGGCAATACCTAAACGCTGCTTCATACCTCCTGAAAATGTCTCGGTTTTTTTATTCATCGCATCCTGCAAACCTACAAATTCCAGCATCTTTTTGCATTCACTTTTTAATGAACGCTTTTCAAGACCGCTTAAATTAGCGACCATCTCCATATATTCAAGGGCCGTCAGCCAGGAATAGTATTGGGGATATTGCGGCAAAAATCCGATTGCACTGCGCACATCCTTTACATCCGGCATAATAATATTGCCGCTTGTCGGCTCCAGTATATTGGAAAGCATCGAAAGTGCCGTCGTTTTCCCTGCGCCATTCGGACCGATCAGCGCTGTAGATGTATGCACGGGCAAAGTGAACGATAAATCATCCACTACTTTTTTTGCACCAAACCGCTTTGTGAGACCATTCACTTCAATACAGATCATTGGCTTTTCCGTCCGAACAGAAAATAGGCGATCGGTCCAATTGTATTAACAAACAGTGATACGAGTATCCATACCCATTTCGGTCCGCGCGTTTCATAACTGCGCACAATATCCACGATGGCAACCGCCGCAAGCACAAACTGCAATACTAATAACGGCGCAATGAGTCCCCAAGGAATATTCGATAATTGATCCATTTTAAATCCCCCTTAAATTTTTAAATGATGTTTTAAATTGACGAGTAAACTTCTATAACGTGAATCATTTTGAACACTTGCCAGCATCGGATTCTCGGCAATACTTTCATAAATTGATTTTTTGATTGATTCCTCATCCCTTGGTGTCTGTGTGCTCAACATAACTTCCTTTGCAATCCAGCCGTCCAGCAAATAAAAATATTCGTCTCCTGTAAGTTGAAGCGGAAATTTGATTTGTGTACAAACTTTCACGTAGCGCTCAATACAGCGAATTGCTTCATCTATATTATTTTGCGTTGCATAGCCGCTCGCTGCTTTTAAATAAAATAGCAGTGTGTTGTTTAAATTCAGTTTATCTAAATGAAAAGTATTGATTACCGTTTCAATCCTGCTTACCGACTGTTCAAAATACGGGACATTTCCGATTTCCAAGCCAAGTGCTTCATTCGCATTCGTTATCATATACTGCAGATGCTGATACATATTGACCTGATGAATTTCCTTCGCCTTTTCTATATTGCCAAGCATCATTTGAGCCGTAGCGATAAGCTGCTCAGTCCCAAGCTGAACTTCGGCATCCTCCCCTAATAGTTCGAGCACATGCTGAGGTTCCCCTTTTAAAATATACGTATATGCCTCCAGTAAATTCGCTTCGTTATTTAACCGGTAATTTCCGCTGAACTCCTTCACACGTTTACAAAGATCCTGGATTTTGTCCGCAACGACTTCTTTTTCCTGTGCGAGATTAAAGTAATTGATGTAAAGCTGCGCCATCTTCAATAAAAAAGGGAAGCAACTATAATATTCTTCAATGAGCTGATCGATTGCTGCATCCACTTCAGCAAACGGCTCCTTTGAAAAGCGCTGTGCCAATTCCGCATACATTTTTAAAATTCGTTCATCCGTCAATTGCGGCTCATAACCGAGCAGCGCATCAATTGAGATATTGAAAAACGTTGCAAGCTTCGGCAACAGTGCGATATCCGGATAGCTTTGCCCCTTCTCCCACTTTGAAACAGCTGCCCTTGATACACCGACATGCCGTGCAATTTCTTCCTGTGTCACTTGCAGCTGCTTGCGGCGCTCTGTAAAAATGGCCGCAAATTGAAAATTCGTCATCCCCCTCACCTCTTACACTTATTATAAAAAGAATGTTGGCTGTTTAATAGCGACTAATTCTTTCGTAAAGGAGATTTTGTCAACTGATGGTTTCGTTTGATGGTTTGGACGAGGTTTTGCAGGGTTCGATGTTCTAATATATAGGGCGAAAGTTCTAATATATTTTCATTTGTTCTAATAATGTTGTGATTTTCTAATATATCCGTTCATTGTTCTAATATCCGGTTGCATTGTTCTAATATGGGAACTTCATCTTCTAATATCGCTCCGACTTTTTCTAATATCCCGGATCATTGTTCTAATAAAAATTAAAACGCCCTTCTTTTCTCACTCTTCATCACTAAATGAAACCCCGCTTCCCCCAATTCTTACTCACCTTCTAATAAACCCGTCACTTGTTCTAATAACCATCCGACTTCTTCTAATAAACGGCCGCAATCTTCTAATAACCGCAACCGCATCCACCCACTACCGCAAACAATACAAAAAACCGCCCCCAACATGGAGACGGCTTGCTCTATATAAAATTTATTTTATTAAATGCTTAATTTCTTCGTAGCTTGGCAGTGCCGTTAATGCACCTGCTTTAGTTGCGGCCATTGCGCCCAGCTTGTTGCCGAATGCGACACAGCTGACTAAATCTTCTTTTACTGTAGGTAAACCGTTGAAATGAACATAACGTAGTACACCTGCCATAAACGCATCGCCCGCGCCTGTTGTATCAACCGGAACAACTCGTTCAACAGGTACATGTGTTACTTCACCGTTTAACACGGCATAAGCTCCATCAGCACCAACTGTAACCAGCACGATCGGTACTAACAGCTCATCCAATTTTTGAAGACCTTCTTCAATCGTTGTTGTTTCTGTAAGGAAATATAATTCCTCATCAGTAAGCTTTAAAATATCGGCATCTTCAAAGAATGAAGTGATCGTCTCACGGCAGATTTCTTCGGATTCCCAACGAAGAGGACGGATATTCGCATCGATTGCAATGATCGCGCCTTTATCCTTCGCCATATCCACTGCAGCACGTGTTGTTTTTAATGCTGTTTCTTCAAACATCGTTCCTGAACAAACATTTAAAATTGAAGCACGTTTGAATGCTTCCTCCTGTAACTGTTCAGGTGTTACTTGTAAATTCGGTGTCTCATCGACATAATCTTTAAATACTCGTTCACATTTATCTGTTAAATGCACATATACACCACTTACACGCTTCTTCGCATCAAATACAGCGAAATCAAGATTCACACCTTCTTTTGTAATCTCTTGACGGCAAAACTCCGATGTTTCGTCATCGCCTGTAATTGTAATAAGTGCTGACGGTGCCCCAATACGACTAATCCCTGCTGCAACATTGATAGTTGCGCCACCTAAATACTTCGTAAATGAAGTATTGGTCTGATCATTTGCAATATAATCAACGAATGCATCTCCATAAACTAAGATGAATTCTTTGTCTATTTGGCTCATTAATTGTCTAACCTCCGACGTTGTATGTTCTTACTAATTTACCATAGAAAAGATATATTTATAAAACTTTATACTATTCTGAAACTAATGCTTTCTTCGCGAATGAATTTATTTTCTGTTATACTTTGTTCGGTAAGGAGTTGATTGTGATGACCATTACCATTCGGCAAGCAGATCGAAATGACGCGAAAGCTGTCGCACCTTTAATTTATGACGCAATCGGAGACATTGCAAACAATTTGACTGGTGAAGAAGACATTCCACAGATTTTAGCTGCTTTAGAACAGTATGTCACAGAAACGACAAATCGACACAGCTATTTGAATACGTTTGTAGCGGAACAACAAGGTGAAATAGTTGGTATTGTCGTGCTTTATGATGGCCGTCTCGGGTACAAGCTCGATCGACAGCTTGAACAGCAGCTAGCAAAAAAAGGAATTGAGACGATACTGGATATCGAAGCGCATATGGATGAGTATTACATCGATACCCTTTGTGTTTCGAAAAAAGCGCGCGGTCTTGGAATTGGCACGCTCCTATTGCAATTTGCCGAACAAAAAGGCAAGGAGCTTGGCTATGAAAAAATTTCTCTAAATGTGGAACTGGAGAAACATGATGCACAACGCTTGTACGAAAAAATAGGTTATCGTACAATTGAAAGCTGGACAATAATTAATGAGCCATTTCATCATATGGTGAAGTCGCTTTAGAATAGGAAGAAACACTGAATGAAACAAAACTGGATTTACCCGCTTTTAATCATAATAGCGGCTAGTAGTTACGGAATATTATCGACAATTGTAAAAGTTGCGATGCAGCACGGCTATACATCATCAGAAGCCGTGACAAGCCAATATTTCGTTGGATTTTTACTTGCACTTGTGCTCTTCGTTGTAACACAACGCACATTACCGAGGCTGACAAGGAAAGGTACGATTACTTTAATTTTAGCCGGAATATGTACAGCAGTTACCGGTATTTTTTACGGTCAGTCCCTTAATTATCTGCCTGCATCATTGGCAGTTGTTATGTTGTTCCAATTCACATGGATCGGGTTGTTCATGGACTGCTTCCTGAAAAGACGCCTGCCAACACGCATTGAATTAATTTCATTAGTATTTTTATTTGTAGGTACGATTTTTGCAGCCGGTGTAATTGATGTAGATTTATCGCAAATCGCATGGCAAGGATGGGCACTAGGGTTACTTGCTGCCTTTACTTTTGCTGCATTTATGCAATTTAACGCTCAGCCTGTTGAAGGAGTGACGACGATCGGACGTACATTTATTTTATCTGTCGTATCACTGATCATCGTTTCTATCTTTTTATCGCCTGAAATTGTATGGAACGGTCAATTGACTGGCGGTCTTTGGAAATTTGGTCTGGCACTCGGGCTCTTCGGTATTATTTTACCGATCTTACTGTTTTCAATTGCTGCTCCAAAAGTCGGAGGAGCACTTGTCCCAATTTTAAGTGCAATGGAGCTGCCTGTAGCAATTACAGTATCTGTCATTGTATTAAATGAAAATTTAACACTTCTCCAAGTTTGCGGTATCGTCCTTGTACTGTTCGGTATGGTATTACCATCCTATTTCGCTTCAAGAAAAGTGCGTATTATCGATCAAACACAGCAGCTGTCCTAATTTTAGGACAGCTGCTTCTTTTGTATTTCACATAAAGTTCAACTAATTTATTTGAATTGATAAAATTTTCTAATAATTGTAGAATGAAATTATCAGGTACTAGTTTCTATCATTTGATTGGAGGCCCATTCAACATGTTCTTTCAGAATTACCGCAATCTAATAAATGAAAAAGAAGGAATTTTATTTCCTTCCAATAGCTATCGTCAAATGGTTTTACAGCCAGCCTATGATGAGGCACGCAAACATTTTTTGGATGCGATGCTTCAAATTCATGTTGCCCATTTAAAGATGCTTGAAGAACAGGAATTGGTTACCCCAGAAAATGCACGCCGCATCGGTCAGGCAATTCGAAAACTTGATCTGGAATATTACAAAACCCGCGATTACAGCCCGCAATTTGAAGATTTATTTTTCCGCATTGAAAACAAGCTAATAGAACTCGGAGGCGATATATCCGGAAATTTACATATTGGACGCAGCAGAAACGATATGGGAATCGCCATTTACCGTATGACCCTTCGTAAAAAAATGCTCACGCTCATGCAGGAACTTTTGAATTTACGCCAGTCGCTGCTTGTCTTTGCCGAAGAGCATGTAGAGACAATCATGATTGGCTATACACATACACAGCAGGCACAGCCGACAACGTTTGCCCATTATTTAAAGGCTGTCATTGACCAGCTGACAAGGGACTATAAACGAATGCAGGCCGCATATAATACGATTAACCGCAGCAGTATGGGCGCGGCGGCTTTGACAACTACAGGGTTTCCGATCAGCCGCGAACGGGTGCAGGAATTGCTGGCTTTTGATGACTTAATCGAAAATGCTTGGGATGCGGTTGCCGGTGCCGACTATATCGCAGAAGCGGCCAGCATCGTACAGCTCGCTGCCCTCAATTTAGGCCGCACATCGCAGGACTTTTTACTATGGGCAACACAGGAATTCAATGCTTTTAAGCTTGCCAGTCCATATGTCCAGATCAGCTCCATTATGCCTCAAAAGCGCAACCCCGTTTCCATCGAGCACACCCGTTCGCTGCTCTCATCGGTTGTCGGAGATGCGGCAACCGTACTGCAGATGGTCCATAATACACCGTTTGGGGATATTGTTGATACAGAAGATGATATGCAACCTTATTTATGGCGGGCAATCGACCGGCTAGTCGGTATATATAAGCTATTTGCAGGGATGATCCTCACGATGGATGTGAATAAGGAAAACTTGCTGAAACGTGCGCAAAACAGCTTTGCCAACGTAACAGAGCTTGCCGATTCCCTCGTACGCTCCGAGGGTATTTCATTTCGCCAGTCACATAAAATCGTCAGCCTATGTGTGAAAGAACTGATGGCAAATAATAAAGATTCACTCGCAAGCCTGACATGGAAATTGGCAAACGAGAAATGCCTGGAAGTTACAGGTAAGCCGCTTCAAATTAATGAAATCGCCTTTTACCAGGCGATCCAGCCGGAGTACTTCGTTAATATACGTACATTAAAGGGTGGGCCAGCACCTGCAACGATGCGAAAGTCGCTTAAACAGGCACAAGATGATACAGTCCATCTTGAAAATTGGCTAAGAGAAAAAACAGAGGCGATTTTAAAAGCCGAAAATCAATTGGAACAAATTTTAAAGGGGTGGACGGAAAATGAGTAAACGTTATGTATTAGCCGTTGATGGTGGTGCATCAAAAACAATAATGACCATTCGTTCTACAGATGGGCGTGAACTATTTACCGCAACTTCCACAGGATCGAATTACCAGGCTGCAGGAATCGAACATGTCCAACATGTATTTACCGGCCTGCTTAGGAGTGCAGCAGCCCATTTACCGGGGCTTTTTATTGATGTGGCCATCTTTGCACTTTCCGGCATTGATACCGATCAGGATAAAAAGGTTATCGAGGAAATTATAGAGGAAAGTATCGCCCGTTCCCCTTTCACATTCGGTCAAATTCTAATAGAAAATGATGTTGAAGCAACTTTAAAAGGACTAGGAAAGAACGATATAAGCCTTCTTATTTCAGGTACAGGGGCTATTTGCTATAGTCTTATGAACGACAAGATCAGCCGTGGAGGCGGCTGGGGACACCGGATCGGCGATGAAGGAAGCGGTTACTGGATCGGAAAACATATAGCGAAGGCGATTTTCCGCGCTGCTGATGGACGCAACAAGCCGACCGCACTAACAGAGCTTGTTTTAGCAGGGCATCAAGTTGAAAGCACAGATGAATTATTCAACCTTATTTATTCAGCGGATTATACGAATGCCCGATTGGCCAGCTTCAGTACCTATTTAAAACAGGCGGTCGAAATGGGAGATGCTGTTGCACAGAAAATTATGCAAAAAGCAGCAGATGAGCTCGTTTTACTGGCGGCAACAACATTAAAAAATGCGGGCTATTCAAATAAAGACCATATCTTGTTTTTAAATGGCGGGATTCTAAAAAATAATCCCGGACTGGTTGAACTAATAACTGTACAGCTCCAAAAAACACATCCTAATATAACATTAAAGTTATGCGATGAGAAACCGATTGAAGCTATTTTTAATCGAGGATTACGAGAATTAAACGGTGCCCAGTCTGTAAAGTAAACATAAAAAATCCCCTTCAGCATCATTTGCTTAAAGGGGATTCTCTTTTTATTGTTCTACGCCATCCTGACTTCCAAGCTTAGAATCGATTAACTCTTTTGCTTCATCCTTCATCTCATCTGTAATTGACAAATATACTTTTCCCAGCGCCGTTAAAATGATAAATGCATCATCCGTCAAACCGACTAACGGGAGAAAATCGACTACTAAATCGAAAGGCAAAATGAAGTACCCGAGCGCCCCTAAAACAACAAGTTTACTGGATTTAGGCATGTCCGGACTACGCAAGGCAACGTAAAGTGTAGCAGCTGCCTGCATTGCTTTATAACCTAAACCTCCACCGAATTTTTTCATTTTATGCAGGAATTTTTTATCTGAATAATGTTGGTCTTGGCCTTCAATCATTTTATCGAAGTTATATTGTTCGCTCATACGTATGCTCCCTTCTTTGCTATTACTTTATTATTCCTCAAATATGCTACTCGTAATCCTATACGGTTTTACAATAAGAAAAGATTCATTTCGTATTCTGTCTTTTATGTAAGAAGTTCAACCATAGCTGCTGAAATATTTTTGTCGGATTCAATACTTCATCATAATAGATAATTGAATTTTTCCGGAGCTTTGCATGACCGATCGGCACCTCGTAGACAGGAACTTTTCGCCTTATCGCCTCAATGAGCATGTTCGTATCATAGTGATAAGACTCTCCCTTAACTTTATAAAGCCATGAAAGATGTACTCTTGGAATATAGCGTAATCCTGTTTGGATATCGAGCAGACGTTTATGGATAAACAGCTCAAACACCATCGAATAGGCACGGTTTTGCAGTTTACTAATGAATGGGTATTCTGAATCTTTGAAATCACGGATGCCTAATATAATCCCATCCGAAAAAATTTTCGTACTTGATAACACCTGCTCAACATCCAATACCGAATGCTGGCCATGTGCTCCTACCGTAATAATTCCCTTTGCCCGCAATCGGGATTTCAGTATATACTCCATTCCGGTTTTAAGTGCACGGCCTTTTCCCATGTTTTTATCATGTGTTAATACTTCGCAGCCTTCTTGCAGTAATTGTTCAAACAGACCATTATATTTTTCTTCACTGCCATCATTGATGACAATAATACGGGAAACCGGCAAGGCACTCAATTTCCTGACAAATTGAAGAAGGGCCGGTAGAGGGTTCAATGCCGGAATCATAACAATCACTTGCTCCATTTTGCATGCTCCTTTATAGATATTTACAAAAAACATTTTACTTGAACGCTATTCATCGAGCCGGAATATAATTAACGCCGGATATAAAAAAGGGAACGTTCATAAATTGCACCGTTCCCTTTTTCGTAAATATTTCCCCGGTCATTGCCAGGTGTTTTTTAGCTTTGTACTGCTATTGCTTCTATTTCTTGAGCAAATACGCTTTTTGCCTTTTCAATATCGACTTGCAGCTGTTGCTCTTGTAATGCTTCACCAATCGCAACAATTGCCTGCTCCAGCATTTCTGCCGTCGTATTCCCCATATGTCCAATGCGGAATGCTTTTCCTGCCAAGTGGGCTAAAGAACCCGCTACGATAATGCCGCGATCCGCCAGACTTGCCCGGAACTTGCCATCTTCAATACCTTCAGGATATAAAATACAGCTTAATGTCGGTGCTGCTACTTCTTCATTAGCCAGTGGTGTCATTCCGTATGTACGCAGTGCCGCACGGATTGCTTTACCAAATGCGATATGGCGCGCTTCACGTTTTTCCATACCTTCTTCCAATACAATATTTAATGCTACATCATATGCGTAAATTAAGTTAACCGGAGGCGTCGCAAAGTACATTGCCGGGTTATCCATAATATTGCGCCAATTATGTATATCTGCATAATAGGCCGGCACTGTCCCGATCTGTTCACGGGCTGCCAATGCCTGCTGACTGAAAGCAACAATTGCCAGCCCTGGAGGAATACCAATCGCCTTTTGGGATCCTGTTAATACAATATCAATTTTATAGTCTTCTTCACCGTAAGCCTTACTCATGTCCTCTTGCAATGCTGCAGTTGCGACAACACCATCGACAATGACAAGTGCACCGGATGCTTTGATAATCGGAACAAGCGTCTCTAAGTCTGAAACAACACCAGTAGATGTATCCGCATGTGTAATTGTTACGGCTTTATAATTGTTCGCCTTCACCGTTTCCTCAACAAGCTTTGCGTCTACACGTTCACCCCATGTCGACTGCAGTACATCAACTTCAATTCCAAAAGCTTTAGCAAGTGGTGTAAAACGGTCACCAAAATAGCCATGGCTGATAACTAGCAGACGTTCACCTTTTGCAATAGTATTTACGATTGCCATTTCCATTGCCAAAGTACCTGAACCTGCTACTACATACACTTCTCCGTCTGTATTAAAAAGCTTTTTCGTATTAGTAAGCGCGTTTTTAAATGTTTCTACAAAACGAGGGTCGGTATGGCCTCTCGTTTCACTTGCCAATGCGTCATAAATTTCATCCATAACCGGTGTCGGCCCTGGTACTAATAATAATTCTTTATTTTTCATTGGTATGACTCCCTTTTCTTAATAATAAAAATATTCTATCTATATAATATTCTCTACACTTCATTAGAACTCCTTTATTTCTCTAAAATAGAAAATGCCTTTTTAGCCCCATCCAAGCTAAAAAGACATTCATCTATTAAAACCCCTTAGTTTTCCTTATATGTTGGGAGGCATTCCCTACTAAACCGCGTTCCAATTCGATTTAGCTTATATCATAGTAGTCAAGCTGTTCAAGTTCAAGAAATTATTCCTCTTCAACACCCTGCGTTTCTTTCAATAACGTTTCGGCATAACGTCTATTTACTAAGTGCACATTCCCCAATGTCACTTGAACCGGTACGATAGAAGAAAAGGAATAAGATAATCAGAATAAGCAGTTCCCCGTTTACGACTCTCTTCGTAATACTGCCTATTAAATCTCAATCTTATACAAATTGCTCTGTTTCTGTAGAGCCGGACATAGCAGTTGTCGAAGATGTACCACCTGAAATAGTTTGTGATACTTCATCAAAGTAACCAGTTCCTACTTCACGTTGGTGACGAGTAGCAGTGTAACCTTTACTTTCAGCAGCAAACTCAGCTTGTTGCAGTTTAGAGTAAGCAGCCATACCATTGTCTTTATAGTCATGCGCTAGCTCGAACATTGAGTAGTTTAAGCTGTGGAAACCAGCAAGTGTAATGAATTGGAACTTGTATCCAAGTTTACCTAACTCACGTTGATACTCTGCAATCTCTTCATCTGATAACTTAGCTTTCCAGTTGAATGAAGGCGAGCAGTTATACGCTAACATTTTTCCTGGGAACTCAGCGTGGATTGCAGCAGCAAACTCACGGGCTTCTTCTAATGACGGGTGAGAAGTCTCACACCAGATTAAGTCTGCATATGGTGCATAAGCTAAACCGCGTGCAATGGCTTGCTTAATACCTGGTTTAGTACGGTAGAAACCTTCCGGAGTACGTTCACCCGTTAAGAATTCTGCATCGCGTGGGTCAATATCAGACGTTACCATGTCAGCAGCATCTGCATCTGTACGTGCGATTAAAATTGTATCAACGCCTGCCACATCCGCAGCTAAACGTGCAGCAATTAAGTTACGTACAGCGTTTTGCGTTGGTAATAATACTTTCCCGCCTAAGTGTCCGCACTTTTTCTCAGAAGCTAATTGGTCTTCTAAATGTACACCAGCTGCACCCGCTTCAATCATTCCTTTAACTAGCTCGAATACATTTAATGGTCCTCCAAATCCTGCTTCCGCATCTGCTACAATCGGCGCAAACCAGTCAAAACCATCATCGCGGCCCTCCGCATGGTCAATTTGGTCAGCACGTTGAAGCGCCTGGTTAATACGTTTTACTACTGCTGGTACAGAGTTTGCAGGATATAAAGATTGGTCCGGATACATTTGGCCAGAAAGGTTTGCATCAGCTGCTACTTGCCACCCCGATAAGTAGATCGCCTGTAAACCTGCCTTTACTTGCTGTACTGCCTGATTCCCCGTTAAAGCACCTAAAGCATTGATGAAAGGCGCATCATGCAATGACTTCCATAAACGAGCAGACCCTCGTTTTGCTAACGTTTGCTCCTGGATAAATGAACCTTGTAACTTTACAACCTCTTCTGTTGTATAACCACGCTCAATACCTTTCCAGCGCGGGTTTTCTGCCCAATCCTTTTGTAAAGATTCGATTCTTTCTTGACGAGTTGACATAATAAATTTCCACCTTCCCCATTGTGTATAGATATTCTGTTAGAAAAATTTGCAGTTAACTGTTCCATAACAGAACCTCTTGATGTAATATAATGTATAACAGAATGTTTAACTTTTCATTATTTTCTGACAAATTAACTTTAATTTAGGATGAATGGGTATATTTGGAGGATGAATTATCATTTAGGCAATAATACAGAAGGAGTGGGTTTGCATTGTCATTACAAAATATTGAGATCGAAAAAAGCATTTTAAATCAGTATAAAACTATTTTAGAAGATTGGATTCCTCAAGATGCGTCGATTGCAATAGCAGTAAACAATAGCTTTATTTATTTCAGTACAGGTCATCATCATTTTTCCTTGAAAGTTGGATCTGCTGTTCCGAAAGACAGCATCGCTTACAAAGTACTTCAAACAAATCGAAAAATAGATGCTGTTATGGAAAATACACTTTTTGAAACCCCATATTATGCAATCGGTTATCCGATTTTGGTAAACGGTGAACAAGGTGCTTTAGTTGTCGTCCTACCCCCCTTATTTAAAGTAAAAAGTTCAGATATGTATCAGTTTTTAACAGGTAAACAAATGGAAGATTGGGTACCGATTTCAATTGATCAAATTTCGCATATTGAAAGTCTGCAAAAGCGGACATGGTTCTATTCCAAAGGTGAACAATACAAAACAGCCGTTACACTTAAAGAATTACAGACAAGACTACCAAATAACTTTCTTCGCATTCATCGTTCCTATATTATAAATATTTGCTATATAAAAAAAATCTCGCGTGATCTGACTTCTAATTTTATTGTACAGCTGAATGATGGCGTGGAGTTACCAGTAAGTCAGTCCTATATCAATAACTTACGGGCAGTTCTGGAGTTTTAGTATATGGTGGATTATTTGAACTGGGGAAGCATAAATTAAAATTCAATAAAAGGAAAACAAAAAACCCACTGATTTCTCAGTGGGTTCTACATGTGCGAAGCGACGTCCTACTCTCGCAGGGGGAAGCCCCCAACTACCATCGGCGCTAAAGAGCTTAACTTCCGTGTTCGGTATGGGAACGGGTGTGACCTCTTTGCCATCATCACTTCACTATTGTCGGCTTCCAATACACTACTGTGTCTTGAAACCCTTTAGAAAGATTCATTCTTTCAAAACTGGATAAACGGTTCATTGAATTTGTGCAATAAAATGTGGTTAAGTCCTCGACCGATTAGTATTCGTCAGCTGCATGCGTCGCCGCACTTCCACCTCGAACCTATCTACCTGATCGTCTTTCAGGGGTCTTACTTACTTGCGTAATGGGAAATCTCATCTTGAGGGGGGCTTCATGCTTAGATGCTTTCAGCACTTATCCCGTCCATACATAGCTACCCAGCGATGCCTTTGGCAAGACAACTGGTACACCAGCGGTATGTCCATCCCGGTCCTCTCGTACTAAGGACAGCTCCTCTCAAATTTCCTACGCCCACGACGGATAGGGACCGAACTGTCTCACGACGTTCTGAACCCAGCTCGCGTACCGCTTTAATGGGCGAACAGCCCAACCCTTGGGACCGACTACAGCCCCAGGATGCGATGAGCCGACATCGAGGTGCCAAACCTCCCCGTCGATGTGGACTCTTGGGGGAGATAAGCCTGTTATCCCCGGGGTAGCTTTTATCCGTTGAGCGATGGCCCTTCCATGCGGAACCACCGGATCACTAAGCCCGTCTTTCGACCCTGCTCGACTTGTAGGTCTCGCAGTCAAGCTCCCTTATGCCTTTACACTCTACGAATGATTTCCAACCATTCTGAGGGAACCTTTGGGCGCCTCCGTTACTCTTTAGGAGGCGACCGCCCCAGTCAAACTGTCCGCCTGACACTGTCTCCTACCCCGCTAAGGGGCATGGGTTAGAAGTTCAATACAACCAGGGTAGTATCCCACCGACGCCTCCTTCGAAGCTGGCGCTCCGAGATCTCTGGCTCCTACCTATCCTGTACAAGTTGTACCAAAATTCAATATCAGGCTACAGTAAAGCTCCACGGGGTCTTTCCGTCCTGTCGCGGGTAACCTGCATCTTCACAGGTACTATAATTTCACCGAGTCTCTCGTTGAGACAGTGCCCAGATCGTTACGCCTTTCGTGCGGGTCGGAACTTACCCGACAAGGAATTTCGCTACCTTAGGACCGTTATAGTTACGGCCGCCGTTTACTGGGGCTTCAATTCACAGCTTCGCTTGCGCTAACCGCTCCTCTTAACCTTCCAGCACCGGGCAGGCGTCAGCCCCTATACGTCACCTTACGGTTTTGCAGAGACCTGTGTTTTTGCTAAACAGTCGCCTGGGCCTATTCACTGCGGCTTCTCTAGGCTATGCACCCAAAGAAGCACCCCTTCTCCCGAAGTTACGGGGTCATTTTGCCGAGTTCCTTAACGAGAGTTCTCTCGCACACCTTAGGATTCTCTCCTCGACTACCTGTGTCGGTTTGCGGTACGGGCACCTCTCACCTCGATAGAGGCTTTTCTTGGCAGTGTGAAATCAGGAACTTCGCTCATACGAGCTCGTCATCACAGCTCAACGTTATAGTATGCGGATTTGCCTACATACACGCCTTACTGCTTGAACACGCGCAACCAACGGCGTGCTTACCCTATCCTACTGCGTCCCCCCATTTCTCAAACGGTGAGGAGGTGGTACAGGAATATCAACCTGTTGTCCATCGCCTACGCCTATCGGCCTCGGCTTAGGTCCCGACTAACCCTGA
>NZ_JBBOWV010000001.1:1497500-1500000 GCF_038007305.1 Solibacillus sp. FSL W7-1436 | reverse complement strand
AGCCTGTTATCCCCGGGGTAGCTTTTATCCGTTGAGCGATGGCCCTTCCATGCGGAACCACCGGATCACTAAGCCCGTCTTTCGACCCTGCTCGACTTGTAGGTCTCGCAGTCAAGCTCCCTTATGCCTTTACACTCTACGAATGATTTCCAACCATTCTGAGGGAACCTTTGGGCGCCTCCGTTACTCTTTAGGAGGCGACCGCCCCAGTCAAACTGTCCGCCTGACACTGTCTCCTACCCCGCTAAGGGGCATGGGTTAGAAGTTCAATACAACCAGGGTAGTATCCCACCGACGCCTCCTTCGAAGCTGGCGCTCCGAGATCTCTGGCTCCTACCTATCCTGTACAAGTTGTACCAAAATTCAATATCAGGCTACAGTAAAGCTCCACGGGGTCTTTCCGTCCTGTCGCGGGTAACCTGCATCTTCACAGGTACTATAATTTCACCGAGTCTCTCGTTGAGACAGTGCCCAGATCGTTACGCCTTTCGTGCGGGTCGGAACTTACCCGACAAGGAATTTCGCTACCTTAGGACCGTTATAGTTACGGCCGCCGTTTACTGGGGCTTCAATTCACAGCTTCGCTTGCGCTAACCGCTCCTCTTAACCTTCCAGCACCGGGCAGGCGTCAGCCCCTATACGTCACCTTACGGTTTTGCAGAG
The DNA here is from genome assembly GCF_038007305.1 of Solibacillus sp. FSL W7-1436. NCBI lineage: Bacteria > Bacillati > Bacillota > Bacilli > Caryophanales > Caryophanaceae > Solibacillus > Solibacillus sp. FSL W7-1436. The sequence continues at coordinate 1,499,337 of NZ_JBBOWV010000001.1, read as the reverse complement.
ACCTGTGTTTTTGCTAAACAGTCGCCTGGGCCTATTCACTGCGGCTTCTCTAGGCTATGCACCCAAAGAAGCACCCCTTCTCCCGAAGTTACGGGGTCATTTTGCCGAGTTCCTTAACGAGAGTTCTCTCGCACACCTTAGGATTCTCTCCTCGACTACCTGTGTCGGTTTGCGGTACGGGCACCTCTCACCTCGATAGAGGCTTTTCTTGGCAGTGTGAAATCAGGAACTTCGCTCATACGAGCTCGTCATCACAGCTCAACGTTATAGTATGCGGATTTGCCTACATACACGCCTTACTGCTTGAACACGCGCAACCAACGGCGTGCTTACCCTATCCTACTGCGTCCCCCCATTTCTCAAACGGTGAGGAGGTGGTACAGGAATATCAACCTGTTGTCCATCGCCTACGCCTATCGGCCTCGGCTTAGGTCCCGACTAACCCTGAGCGGACGAGCCTTCCTCAGGAAACCTTAGTCATACGGTGCATGGGATTCTCACCCATGTTTCGCTACTCATACCGGCATTCTCACTTCTAACCGCTCCACCAGTCCTTCCGGTCTGACTTCAACGCTGTTAGAACGCTCTCCTACCACGCATACTCAAAGTATGCATCCACAGCTTCGGTGAATCGTTTAGCCCCGATACATTTTCGGCGCAGCGTCACTCGACCAGTGAGCTATTACGCACTCTTTAAATGATGGCTGCTTCTAAGCCAACATCCTGGTTGTCTAAGCAACGCCACATCCTTTTCCACTTAACGATTACTTGGGGACCTTAGCTGGTGGTCTGGGCTGTTTCCCTCTTGACTACGGATCTTATCACTCGCAGTCTGACTCCCGTGTATAAATATCCGGCATTCGGAGTTTGTCTGAATTCGGTAAAGCGAGATGCCCCCCTAGTCCAAACAGTGCTCTACCTCCGGTATTCTCAATCACGAGGCTAGCCCTAAAGCTATTTCGGAGAGAACCAGCTATCTCCAGGTTCGATTGGAATTTCTCCGCTACCCACACCTCATCCCCGCACTTTTCAACGTGCGTGGGTTCGGGCCTCCAGTGAGTGTTACCTCACCTTCACCCTGGACATGGGTAGATCACCTGGTTTCGGGTCTACGACCACGTACTAATTCGCCCTATTCAGACTCGCTTTCGCTGCGGCTCCGTCTTCTCAACTTAACCTCGCACGTAATCGTAACTCGCCGGTTCATTCTACAAAAGGCACGCTATCACCCATTAACGGGCTCTAACTACTTGTAGGCACACGGTTTCAGGATCTATTTCACTCCCCTTCCGGGGTGCTTTTCACCTTTCCCTCACGGTACTGGTTCACTATCGGTCACTAGGTAGTATTTAGCCTTGGGAGATGGTCCTCCCGGATTCCGACGGAATTTCACGTGTTCCGCCGTACTCAGGATCCACTCTGGAGGGAATGAACTTTTGACTACAGGGCTTTTACCTCGTTTCGCGGACCTTTCCAAGTCGCTTCGTCTAGTTCATTCTTTTGTAACTCCGTATAGAGTGTCCTACAACCCCAAAGAGCAAGCTCTTTGGTTTGGGCTCTTCCCGTTTCGCTCGCCGCTACTCAGGGAATCGAATTTTCTTTCTGTTCCTGCAGGTACTTAGATGTTTCAGTTCTCTGCGTCTGTCTTCAACACGCTATGAATTCACGTGAAGATACTATCCGATTAAAGATAGTGGGTTCCCCCATTCGGAAATCCCCGGATCAAAGCTTACTTACAGCTCCCCGAGGCATATCGGTGTTAGTGCCGTCCTTCATCGACTCCTAGTGCCAAGGCATCCACCGTGCGCCCTTATTAACTTAACCAAAAGTTAATACT
>NZ_JBBOWV010000001.1:677500-812500 GCF_038007305.1 Solibacillus sp. FSL W7-1436 | reverse complement strand
CCACCAGCTAAGGTCCCCAAGTAATCGTTAAGTGGAAAAGGATGTGGCGTTGCTTAGACAACCAGGATGTTGGCTTAGAAGCAGCCATCATTTAAAGAGTGCGTAATAGCTCACTGGTCGAGTGACGCTGCGCCGAAAATGTATCGGGGCTAAACGATTCACCGAAGCTGTGGATGCATACTTTGAGTATGCGTGGTAGGAGAGCGTTCTAACAGCGTTGAAGTCAGACCGGAAGGACTGGTGGAGCGGTTAGAAGTGAGAATGCCGGTATGAGTAGCGAAACATGGGTGAGAATCCCATGCACCGTATGACTAAGGTTTCCTGAGGAAGGCTCGTCCGCTCAGGGTTAGTCGGGACCTAAGCCGAGGCCGATAGGCGTAGGCGATGGACAACAGGTTGATATTCCTGTACCACCTCCTCACCGTTTGAGAAATGGGGGGACGCAGTAGGATAGGGTAAGCACGCCGTTGGTTGCGCGTGTTCAAGCAGTAAGGCGTGTATGTAGGCAAATCCGCATACTATAACGTTGAGCTGTGATGACGAGCTCGTATGAGCGAAGTTCCTGATTTCACACTGCCAAGAAAAGCCTCTATCGAGGTGAGAGGTGCCCGTACCGCAAACCGACACAGGTAGTCGAGGAGAGAATCCTAAGGTGTGCGAGAGAACTCTCGTTAAGGAACTCGGCAAAATGACCCCGTAACTTCGGGAGAAGGGGTGCTTCTTTGGGTGCATAGCCTAGAGAAGCCGCAGTGAATAGGCCCAGGCGACTGTTTAGCAAAAACACAGGTCTCTGCAAAACCGTAAGGTGACGTATAGGGGCTGACGCCTGCCCGGTGCTGGAAGGTTAAGAGGAGCGGTTAGCGCAAGCGAAGCTGTGAATTGAAGCCCCAGTAAACGGCGGCCGTAACTATAACGGTCCTAAGGTAGCGAAATTCCTTGTCGGGTAAGTTCCGACCCGCACGAAAGGCGTAACGATCTGGGCACTGTCTCAACGAGAGACTCGGTGAAATTATAGTACCTGTGAAGATGCAGGTTACCCGCGACAGGACGGAAAGACCCCGTGGAGCTTTACTGTAGCCTGATATTGAATTTTGGTACAACTTGTACAGGATAGGTAGGAGCCAGAGATCTCGGAGCGCCAGCTTCGAAGGAGGCGTCGGTGGGATACTACCCTGGTTGTATTGAACTTCTAACCCATGCCCCTTAGCGGGGTAGGAGACAGTGTCAGGCGGACAGTTTGACTGGGGCGGTCGCCTCCTAAAGAGTAACGGAGGCGCCCAAAGGTTCCCTCAGAATGGTTGGAAATCATTCGTAGAGTGTAAAGGCATAAGGGAGCTTGACTGCGAGACCTACAAGTCGAGCAGGGTCGAAAGACGGGCTTAGTGATCCGGTGGTTCCGCATGGAAGGGCCATCGCTCAACGGATAAAAGCTACCCCGGGGATAACAGGCTTATCTCCCCCAAGAGTCCACATCGACGGGGAGGTTTGGCACCTCGATGTCGGCTCATCGCATCCTGGGGCTGTAGTCGGTCCCAAGGGTTGGGCTGTTCGCCCATTAAAGCGGTACGCGAGCTGGGTTCAGAACGTCGTGAGACAGTTCGGTCCCTATCCGTCGTGGGCGTAGGAAATTTGAGAGGAGCTGTCCTTAGTACGAGAGGACCGGGATGGACATACCGCTGGTGTACCAGTTGTCTTGCCAAAGGCATCGCTGGGTAGCTATGTATGGACGGGATAAGTGCTGAAAGCATCTAAGCATGAAGCCCCCCTCAAGATGAGATTTCCCATTACGCAAGTAAGTAAGACCCCTGAAAGACGATCAGGTAGATAGGTTCGAGGTGGAAGTGCGGCGACGCATGCAGCTGACGAATACTAATCGGTCGAGGACTTAACCACATTTTATTGCACAAATTCAATGAACCGTTTATCCAGTTTTGAAAGAATGAAAAATTATTGTAATAAATACTTGACAAACAAGAAAAGTATGGTATAATAAGTAATGTCTTTCGAATAAATAGTCTAGTGATGATGGCAAAGAGGTCACACCCGTTCCCATACCGAACACGGAAGTTAAGCTCTTTAGCGCCGATGGTAGTTGGGGGCTTCCCCCTGTGAGAGTAGGACGTCGCTAGGCTGTTATAAAATTATTCCGAAGTAGCTCAGTTGGTAGAGCATCCGGCTGTTAACCGGCAGGTCGCAGGTTCGAGTCCTGCCTTCGGAGCCATTAAATCTTGGAGAGTTGTCCGAGTGGCCGAAGGAGCACGATTGGAAATCGTGTATGCGGGTAACCCTGCATCAAGGGTTCAAATCCCTTACTCTCCGCCAGGCTTATTTATATTGAGGCCCGTTGGTCAAGTGGTTAAGACACCGCCCTTTCACGGCGGTAACACGGGTTCGAATCCCGTACGGGTCACCAAAAAGATACATAAGAAGTATCCAGCAGTGGAGGATTAGCTCAGCTGGGAGAGCACCTGCCTTACAAGCAGGGGGTCGGCGGTTCGAGCCCGTCATCCTCCACCATTAAACAAATAATATTATCGCGGGGTGGAGCAGTGGTAGCTCGTCGGGCTCATAACCCGAAGGTCGCAGGTTCAAGTCCTGCCCCCGCAACCAAATGGTCCCGTGGTGTAGCGGTTAACATGCCTGCCTGTCACGCAGGAGATCGCCGGTTCGATCCCGGTCGGGACCGCCATTTTTAAAACATTAAATTGTGGGTTTGTAGCTCAGTTGGTAGAGCATTAGATTGAAGCTCTAAGTGTCGGCGGTTCGATTCCGTCCAAACCCACCATATTTTTGCCGGTGTAGCTCAGTTGGTAGAGCAACTGACTTGTAATCAGTAGGTCGAGGGTTCGACTCCTTTCGCCGGCACCATTACCTGGAGGGGTAGCGAAGTGGCTAAACGCGGCGGACTGTAAATCCGCTCCTTAGGGTTCGGCGGTTCGAATCCGTCCCCCTCCACCATCCTTTTGATAGGGGCATAGTTTAAAGGTAGAACTACGGTCTCCAAAACCGTCAGTGTGGGTTCGATTCCTACTGCCCCTGCCAAATAACTTAAAATTACTTAAAATAATATAGTGGCGGTTGTGGCGAAGTGGTTAACGCACCTGATTGTGGTTCAGGCATTCGTGGGTTCGATTCCCATCAGTCGCCCCATTTTTATTTAGGTTTAAGTATTAAAATTATATTATAATGGCGGTTGTGGCGAAGTGGTTAACGCACCTGATTGTGGTTCAGGCATTCGTGGGTTCGATTCCCATCAGTCGCCCCATTTTATATTAAATTTTGAATATTGGGGTATAGCCAAGCGGTAAGGCAACGGATTTTGATTCCGTCATGCCCTGGTTCGAATCCAGGTACCCCAGCCATTTTTTTATTTGCGGAAGTAGTTCAGTGGTAGAACACCACCTTGCCAAGGTGGGGGTCGCGAGTTCGAACCTCGTCTTCCGCTCCAAATATGGCGGCATAGCCAAGTGGTAAGGCACAGGTCTGCAACACCTTTATCACCGGTTCAAATCCGGTTGCCGCCTCCATATTTTTCTTAATCGGAAATCCGATTTTTTTTTACCTTATTTTGCCGAGTTGGTGGAATGGCAGACACGACGGACTCAAAATCCGTTGCCGCGAGGCGTGTGGGTTCAAGTCCCACACTCGGTATCAGTTCAATACAACAGAAAAAACCCTTCAAAGCTTTTATAGTCTTTGAAGGGTTTTTTTGGCTTTCAGTGACTTATTTTAAATGTAGTATAAACTTTTATTTCATCAATTCACCTTTGAAAAATCCTGTAACAATAAATTATTGCAGTAAATTAACTGAAGAAAATTATTCTATAAATAATAAAATTGTAAAAGGGGTCTTTCTACTTCCTAAAGTGAAATAAAGTTATTCAATATATTCATCCGCTTACTCCGTTTATATTTGGAAGGTGCATAAATTATATATATTTTGCGGCATTACACGCTCTTTTTATAGGAAATAAGATGTTTTTTTCTAGCTTCTTAAAAAAGTTTACTATAGAATGAACACTATAATGCAAGGCATATAAAATGAAGAAAATATTATTAAAATAATAATAAATGTCTATTTTAATGAGGAAGTAGGGAATTGGATAAATGAATGTAGCAACAAATTTGAAATGGATTGAAGCGGCGAACTATGATGAGATGAGTAAAATTGCCGCAACAATTTTTATAGATCAATTGAAAAAGAATAATGCAACAGTACTTGGTTTAGCTACGGGAGGGACTCCGGAAGGCTTTTACAAAGAACTGGTTGCAGCATACAAAGAGGGCAAAATCTCTTTTGCACAGGCGAAATCTTTTAACCTGGATGAATATATCGGCATTAATCCGGCAAATGAGTCGAGTTACCATTATTATATGGATCATCATCTGTTTCATCATATTGATATGAAACGTGAAAATATAAATTTACCAGCAGGCAATAAAACGAATTTAGAAAAGGCTGCAGCTGAATATGATGCGATGATCAAGGCAGCAGGAAATATTGATATACAGCTTTTAGGAATTGGTGTGAATGGACATATTGGTTTTAATGAACCGGGGACATCTTTCGATTTAGGTACAAATATTGTAGAGCTTGCACAATCTACACGTGAAGCGAACCAAGTTTATTTTGATTCCATTGACGATGTGCCGACACATGCCATTACAATGGGCATCAAGACAATTTTGAGTTCCAAAAAGATTGTATTGTTAATTTCGGGTGCTTCAAAACAAGAGGCCTTTGATCGTTTGCGCAGTGGGATAGTAACAGAAGACTTCCCTGCAAGCGCTCTGCACAATCATCCGGATGTAACCGTTATTTATACAGATGTTAAATAAAGTAAAGGAGTGCATACAATGTGCACTCCTTTTTATTTTATTGCTGAAATAAATACCCCTGCAATAACTGCAATCCCACCGATTACTTGGGCAAGAAGGAGTTGCTCATTTAAAAACAGGACGGCAAAGATTGTAGCGAATACTGGAATAAAGTTCAGGTAGATACCGGCTTTATTTGCGCCTAAAGAGACAACGCCAGTGTTCCAGCTTAAAAAGGCAATAATAGAAGCAATGATTCCTACATATATGATTGCCCCGATTGTCGAAGCGTTCCATACGATTGCCTGTGACGTTGTAAGTTGTTCATATAGGGCAAATGGGAGTAACATAATAGCTCCGATTGCGATCGTCACTAAAAATGTTGAGTACCCAGGCAATTTACCAGCATATTTTTTAATCAGTAATGAATAGACACTCCAGCACACTACCGCAATTATTACGATTAAGTCGCCTTTGTTGAATGAAAATGAAAGCAGGCTTTGCAAGGAGCCCCCTGATATAATAAAGAGCACCCCGGCTAATGACAGCAGCGTGCCGGTCAACTGGAATTTTGTTAACCGTTCTTTTAAAAAGATGAAGCTCAGTATGTATATAATAATCGGTGTTGATGAATTCATTAATGATGCATTGATGGACGTTGTATAATGTAAACCGATATAAACGAGCGTATTGAAGGCTGCTACTCCTGTTAGTGCTAAAATGATGACTGCATCCCAATGCTGTCTGAGCGCAGGCCATTCTTTTTTCGTACGTTGGTAAGCAATAGGAAAAAATACGAGAAAAGCGACAATCCATCGTAAAAAGGCAAGTGTAATCGGAGGAATATCTCCGGAAACAGCTCGTCCAATTACAAAGTTACCGCCCCATAATAAAGTAGCTAAAATGAGCAGTAGCTGTGGTGGAAATTTCATTATTATACATCTCCTTATATTGGAAAAATGATTTTACCTATTATAGGGACAACCACATGGAATTTGCAATGCGCTTTACATAAAACGCTATGATACAATAGCGACAGAAGTAAAAGGAGGTCATTAACATGAAAATTCGACCAGCAAGATTACAGCACGGCGATACTGTAGGTTTAGTTAATTTAAGCAGTCCGCTTAAGATAGAATCATTAGGTGATAAATTAGCGTTTTTAGAAGAGCTGGGTTTAAAATATAAGCTTGGAAATACGGTGCAGGCATATGAAGGCTATCTGGCAGGTACCGATGAGGAGCGGATTAAAGATTTCCATCAGATGATTGTTGATCCTGAAGTGAAGGCAGTCTTTTTATTGACGGGAGGCTATGGAGTTTCAAGAATTATCGATAAAATAAGCTACCCGTTAATCGAGGACAATCCGAAAATTATTTGGGGCTTTTCCGATGTGACGGCTCTACATACTCAAGTAAACGAGTTTGCAAATTTAGTGACATTCCATGGTCCGATGATGTCCAGTCCAAAAGGGGAGCTGGATACTCTTTCTAAAAAGATGTTCCAGCAGCTGTTCCAACCGATTGAAATTCAGTATACGGAAAGTATTTCACCATTAACGACCGTTGTGCCGGGAGTTGTACGCGGCGAATTGACAGGCGGAAATTTAAACCGTATTGTCAGTACACTTGGGACGAAATTTGAAATTGATGTGCGCAATAAAATTTTACTGCTTGAAGACATAGGGGAAACAATCGAGCAAATTGATTTAATGCTGAACCAGCTGCGTCTTTCAAGAAAGCTGGAGCTTGCAGCAGGCTTTGTTATAGCAGACTTTAATATGTCGGATGATACATACAGCTATGAAGATGTATTGAAGGTAATCGAAGGGTATTTGAAGCCGTTTAACAAACCAGTGTTGGCCGGGTTTAAAATTGGCCACTGCGAACCGAATATTGCGATTCCATTAGGTGTGGACGTAATATTGGACGCTGATGAAAAGGCATTAAGAATTTTACCGGGTGTAGAATAGGAATTATATGTTTTAAAAGCAAAGACACCTTTTCACAAATGTGAGCAGGTGTCTTTTAATAACGAGCGAGCAAAATTACTCTAAAAGTTTGTGTTTGCCTTTACTATGGTTGGTTATGAGTGAAAGGTAACATTGTAAACGGTAAAGAGTGATTGGTTTGACTAGTTGTTGGAAATGCCGAAGCATAAATCGCTCGTTATTACCTAGTTTGGAGTCTCACCGCCCCAGGTTTAGAAATAATTGCTGTCGTCAAAGTCGATTTCAACTTGATAGTTTTTGGCATTAATTAAATTGGAAAGGCGATGTGCTTCCTTTTCAAGCTCGTTTGCGCGGTTCCGATATGTCATTGGATCGTACAACGCCACGCGGTAAAGCATTGCATCACCGGAATTATGGTAAAAAGCTTCTTTCTCTTCAGAACCAAGATTTTTACAAAATTGTGCTTCTGCGCGCAATTGGCTGGCCAGTTCAATCGCTTCGACAATGGGCATTTCCTCATCTTTAAATACAACCGTATTGTCGATGTTCGCACGGTAGATAAGGGCATCAAGCTTACGTGAATCATAGCGAAGCTCTTTTAGCTCAGCTTCAAGCATTTCAAGAGAATAGTCAGGGGTTTTTGGCTGTTCGCCTTTTTCAATGATGACATGTGTTAATGAATGTACTTGTATTGTGCGTTCCTGAATTCTCTTCGTTATTATACTTTTTAATTTTACTGCCTCAGCTAAGTTAATACTCAAATGATTCCACTCCTTAAAATTGAACTTTTGAATTTTCCTTTGCTAGAATATGTACTTCATATTCGCCACCGCTAATTTGTGTAAACATGTTCCCTGCACTGCTCAATAGTTTAGTTGCTTCTTCTTCACTTAAGGAAGGGCGTAAATAAAAGATTTGCAGCGCATTTGTCGTAGCTTCTGTTACGGCCGTTCTTTTTGAATCAACAAAGGGGCTGCCGAATGGGCCGAGCGCATCTTTTGAATGGATGATATTCTCCAATGAATTGAAGCGTCCGTTAATCCCTTCATAGCTTGTTGTCTCATTGCCTACTTCGATTTCCACATCGCCTTCAATAGCATTTAAATCATAGATACCAACAGGAATCTCGAATTGCAGTGAGAAGAAGTTGTTTAAATCAACAGCCGAATGGAACGGTGCTAAATATTGCTGTTTAGCGATACGTCGCATTAAACTTTCCGCAGAGTGACGGTACCGGTTCGGATCACCGCCGAAAGCCTTCCAAAGCTGGCGCCACTCTTTAATGCCAGGTCGTTCTGTCACAGGTTTTTCCTGTAATTCCAAATACAGATTTTCCTGATAAAGTTGTGTGCGTCCTTTAATCATTTGAGGAGATTCTTCAACGATAATTTTGCTATAATGGATGAGGCCAATTTTTAATTGTTCATTTACAGAAAAAAGAGCTTCATTTATTGAAATATTCATGTAGAACACCTTCTTACATTGTTTTTAATGGGAAAAATACTAAATTATGTAATACGAAATAAATTTATATTTATTGTATCATTTGAAAGGAGCATGTGAAATGAAAGTTCATCAACTTCAAGAAGATTTAGTGAAATATGCAGCATCCATTGGTGTTGATAAAATCGGATTTACGACCGCTGCTCCGTTTCATGAATTGAAGAATCGTCTGCGTCGTCAGCAACAATTAGCATACCAATCGGGCTTTGAAGAAGCAAATATAGAGCTGCGGACAGAGCCTTTAAAATTATTAGATGAAGCAGAAAGTATTATTGCGATTGCCATTGCGTATCCTTCCCGAATGCAAGATGCCCCACAAGGGAAAAAAGGGGAGCGTCGCGGCATCTTTTGCCGTGCTTCATGGGGGATTGATTATCACACGGCAGTCCGTGAACGTCTGCAGCTTATTGAAGCCTGGCTGCAGGAACGTGTGCCGAATGTAAAGGTGAAATCAATGGTCGATACCGGGGAACTGGTGGATCGTGCGGTTGCCGAACGGGCAGGAATCGGCTGGAGCGCCAAAAATTGCTCTATTATTACACCTGAATTTGGTTCGTACGTCTATTTAGGGGAAATTATTACGAACATCCCGTTTGCTCCTGATACACCGATGGAAGATGAATGCGGTGACTGTACATTATGTATCGATGTATGTCCAACAGGAGCGATCGTCGCACCGGGGCAATTGAATTCACAGCGTTGCATTGCCTTTTTAACTCAGACGAAAGGGTTTTTGCCGGATGAGTTTCGTGCCAAAATCGGAAACCGTTTGTACGGCTGTGATACGTGCCAGACCGTGTGTCCGAAGAATAAAGGGAAGCTGAACTGGATTCATGATGAATTCACACCGGATCCTGAAATCGCAAAACCGTTACTTCAGCCGCTTCTATCGATTTCCAATAAGGAATTTAAAGCGAAGTTTGGACAGGTATCCGGCTCATGGCGCGGTAAAAAGCCGATTCAGCGCAACGCCATTTTAGCGCTTGCCCACTTCAAAGAAGAAGCGGCCATGCCAGACTTAGTTCAAGTGCTGCAAAAAGATGAACGCCCCGTATTAAGAGGGACGGCTGCATGGGCAATCGGAAAAATCGGAACAGATGAGGCAGAGGATATTTTACTGACTGCCAGAAAAACAGAGCAGGATGAAGAAGTGCTGGCCGAGATTGAAAAAGGGCTGGCAATGTTAAATCATTAAGAGAGAAGGATCGAGAAGTGCCAAACCATATCGTATTATATCAACCAGAAATTCCAGCAAATACAGGCAACATTGCCCGCACATGTGCTGGAACGAATACATCATTACATTTAATCCGTCCATTGGGCTTTTCAACAGATGACAAAATGCTGAAGCGCGCCGGATTGGATTATTGGGAACATGTGAATGTCGTTTACCATGATTCATTAGAGGATTTTATCGAGTACAGTAAAGATGGCGATGTGTATTTAATTGAGACATATAGTGATGAGCCGTTTACGACACATGATTTCAGCAATTCAGAACGGGACCTGTATTTTATGTTCGGAAGAGAAACGACAGGCCTGCCAAAGGAATTTGCAAAAGAGCGTGCCGATATGTGTCTGCGCATCCCGCAAAGTGACCATATCCGCTCTTTGAATTTATCAAACACAGCGGCAATCGTTATTTACGAAGTACTAAGACAGCAAAACTACCCGGGGTTAAAATAACAACAAGGGGGTTGGGACAGAATTAGTTCCAGTTTACGCAAAAAGAGAAATTGCACAATGCAATTTCTCTTTTTTGCGTTTTATAAAGAAAATATTGGAAGAGGTGTTATCCTCTTACCGCATACTTCCTTAAATTTGTGGCCATTAATGCCAAACCTATTTCGTTAGTAACTTTCGATTTTCCACGAACAGAAAATCGACGGAAACACAAATTAGCCTTCAAGAATCCAAAAACTGGTTCCACGTCGATTTTACGTCGACGATAAATGGCAGCCGTTTTTTCTTCTGAAAGCTTCACTCTTACTTCTTCTTTTTGTTTTTCCCATTTCTCATTAATCATGAGTCTACGATTTTTACCTTCTGCAGCTTTTGTACATTTTGTACGGAAAGGACACCCTGTACATTCCTCACATTCATAGATTTTAAATTCTCGTTGGAAACCCGATTTATCTGTACGAACAGAGTTATATTGGAATCGTAATCTCTTTTCATTTGGGCAAATGTAGACATCGTTTTCTTTCTCATACACCCAATTACTTGTCTTAAAAGGATCATTTTTATATTTTCGCTTCTGTTCGTTCAAGTATTGATTAAATGTAATGAGTGGAGTTCGTTTGCGTTTGTTAAGAATATCATGGTAATTCTGTTCACTGCCGTATCCGGCATCCGCTACAATATGTTTTGGTAACTCGAAATAATTTTCTTCAATTTGACTAAGAAATGGAATAAGTGTTTTCGTGTCTGTTGGATTTGGAAATACATCGTACGCGAGTGTATATTGACCTTCTGTAGCGATTTGTACATTATACCCTGGCTTCAATTGGCCGTTTTGCATATAGTCATCTTTCATCCGCATAAATGTTGCTTCATGATCCGTCTTTGAATAACTGTTACGTGTGCCAAACACTTCAAAATCTTTTTGGTATTTCTGCTTTCTTATGATCCAATCATGTACTTGTTTGAGGATTTGCTTCGGTGTTTTTCGTTCGCTACGTAATCTTTTTCGCTCAATGACATCTTCAGAATGTTCTATTTTGCTTGTATAGTCGTCGACTACTTCTTCTAGGTGATGTGCTACTTGAGTTAACTCTTCTATCGATAACTGCTCATCACTTTCACGTTTGATTTCAGGAATAATTTGATGTTCCAATAACTCATCGTAAAGTTTATTTGATTTTTCTACGAGGTTGGTATGATGTTTTTCCACTGATTTTTTCCAAACAAATGTGAACTTATTGGCATTTGCCTCAATCTTTGTGCCATCGATAAAAATCGCTTCTTGATCGATGAGTTTTTCTTCAACTAGCTGACAGCGGAATTGTACAAAACATTGGCGAATGAGTTCCTTCATATTGGGATGTACACGAAAACGGTTAATAGTGCGATAACTTGGTTCATATCCTTGGGCAAGCCACATCATACGGATACTGTCTCTTGTCAGATCCTCTATTTTTCTTCCTGAAAAAGTGGATTGTGTGTAACCGCATAAAATCAGCTTTAGCATCATACGTGGATGATATGATGGACAACCAGTATGGTGAATAAAAGGAGCGAAAGCTTCGTTCGGAATGCTTTCGACCAAATGATGGATAGAAAAGGCAATATCATTTTTATGTAACTTTACTTCTAAATCTAGCGGTAATATAATTTGATTCATGTTATAATCTTTAAACATAGGGACACTTCTTTCGTTTGAAATTTGGTTGTAGGATACTTAAATTTTAACAGAGAATGTCCTTTTTTCATGCCTGAAATTATGCAGAGATTTACTTGATATAGAAGAAAAATTAGTTGTTCGGAGTGAAGGCGGCGACTCCCAGGGGACAAGCACGTGGGAGAGACTACAGGCTCGAGCCGTGCCCCCAGGAAAGCGTCCGCCGTAACGGAGAACAACGACTACATAGTAGACACATAATAATAAAGCCGTTCAAACTTTACTCATCGTAAAATTTGAACGGCTTTTGATTTTGAGGCGGGTTTTGTCCCACCCCCCTTGTTTTATTTCATCTTCGTTTTAATCACTTGCTCAACCTTTGCCTGGATATTGTCGTGTTCGGATAATGTGAGGCGGATGAAGCTTTCATCCATATCGAATGCTTCGGATAAAAATCCTCCAAGTCCGCGGGCACGTCGGTCTACCTGCAATAAAATCTCGGCTGAGTTTGGTGATTGCTGTAAAAAGACAACTTCAAGTTCGTCTAGATACCGGCGATACGTGCTGTTTGTCGGTGTAAATTCAAATTCCTGTACAATCGGTGTTTGGCGGCGTAAGTAAGATGGGGCTTGCTCGTTATCTACTTTACGCAACCGGAAACCCATGTTTTGAATGGCTGTTAACACACCATTTGCAAGGCGTGTCGGCTGAATTTCGATAAAGTCTTTATCTTTAGGATCTACCGCATTTTTAATATCCAAGCCCGTCTGAATCCATACACGCGAGTTGCCCGTCGTTACCGGAACAACAGGGGGCAGGGCGAATGAAAATGGAATCTGGCGTTTTTCGTCTGCCTGAATTGTAAATGGCTCATTTAATTTGTATTTTTGCAGCACCGCTTCATCTTTAATCTTCTTATCATCGACTTCGCGGATAAAGTTTGTATGAAGTGTCAGATAGATTGCATCAATTTGCTGTTCTGTGCTGCCCCCGATGATTTCGACAACACCTGAAATATTTTCATTCAATGTGTATGTGGATTTGTGCAGTTTTGTATCAACTTTTGCAGCTCCTATACCAACACTTGCTAAAACTTTATTAAATAGTGACAAATGAATTCCTCCGTTAATTATAATTAATTATATATACGTAGGATAAAAAAGAAAGTTTCAAAAAGAGCCCGAAAGATTTTTCGGGCTCTTGCTTTTAGGTTATCAAGTTATACTATTCACCATCTAATGTAAATACGATGCGTAACCCGTTTGGATCGACTGTTGAGAATAATTGAGTCCCACCATATGCTGGTGCTTCTGCAAAGTTATCGACGATGAAGCCGTTAGTAGTCAGGCTTTGTTTTACTTCTTCAGCATATTGTGCATCCTTTAACACGACCGTAAAGGATTTTAAGCCGACCATATCGTTTGTCGGAGCATGGCCGTTGTTGCTGTTCCAAGTGTTTAAACCGAAATGGTGATGGTATTTACCAGTTGATACGAACAGTGCCTGTGCACCGTAACGTGTTACAACATTATAATCCAATACATTTGTATAAAACTGTTCCGATTTGTCCAGATTTACTACGGATAAGTGTACATGCCCCATAACAGTGTCAGCAGGCAGACCGTTCCAATTGCCGTCTGCAGCTGCTAAAATAGGCTGGAAATTAAGCTGTTCTGTCACCATATGCACTTGGTCATCCTGATTCCAAGTCCATTCCGATTCATGACGGTCGATATAAATTTCGATTCCGTTTCCATCCGGATCGTTCAAGTAAAGCGCTTCTGAAACATCATGGTCTGCAGCACCGAGACGAATATTCATGTTAACAAAATGCTGTACGATGTTTCCTAAGTCCTTGCGGGAGGGTAATAGTAATGCTAAGTGGTATAAACCTGCAAAGCCTTGTTTAAGCGGCTGAGCATTTTGTACTTCGACTAATGATACTAGGCCTGTTTGTCCGTCTGCTGTTAAGTATGCTTCCGTTTCTGTCTGCTTTAATACTTTAAAGCCGATAATCGTTGTGTAGTATTCGATCGAACGTACTAAGTCAGAAACCTTTAATTGAACATGAGCTGGGTATAGATTAGGTTTTTTATGAAAATGTGTAGCCATAATATATGAACTCCCTTGATGGTTATTTTTTATAATCAACTTACTTTATGTAACTAATATAAAATATACAACAAGAAAAGTCAAACGAAAAAGACAATCGCTATTCGACGATTGTCCTTTACTGGAAAGCTAGTGGAATTATCTTTCTTTTGGGAATGGTTTGCTGTCATAGCCAGCAGTGAAAATAGCAACTAAAAATGATATGCTGACACCAAGAATTAAAAGTAATTTCATGGAAGAATCCTCCTCATGTTTTAATTATCTCTTTTTTCAGTATAGCATAAATTATTTGAATGAATACTTTATTTATGACAGAAATCAGTCAAAATTGGAAAAAAATAATACTAAATTAATTTGGAGGGATAGTGTATGAAAAGAGAAGAAATCGTTAACGGGAATATGGCGAATACGATGGATGAGCTGAAAATTCTCGGGAAGCAAATGGAGAACTTACGAGACGGCGGACAATTGGAAGAAGCGGAACGTATTTCAGATCCTCAGCAGTTTGATGATGAAGAGGAAGAAGAAAAATAAATAAATGTGCACTGGAATTTGCGTTTCAGTGCACATTTTCTTTCGTTAAAGTTGAACTTTATAGTCTTTTAATTGTTCTCGCAGTGTGGCTTTTAAAAATTTGCCGACAGAAGTTTTTGGAATTTCATTTAAAAATACGACATCGTCCGGAAGCCACCATTTTGCAAAGTCCAGTTCGATTGACTCGATAAGCTCTTCTTTAGATGCCGTTGCACCTTCTTTTAAAACAACACATGCCAACGGACGTTCCTGCCACTTCGGATGCGGAACCGCGATTACGGCTGCTTCGAAAACAGCCGGATGTGACATGAGGGCATTTTCCAGATCAACGGAAGAAATCCATTCCCCGCCGGATTTGATAAGGTCTTTCGTACGATCGGTAAGCTTGATATAGCCTTCTTTTGTATAGACCGCAATGTCACCTGTATAAAGCCAACCATCCCGGAATGCCTCATTCGTCCGTTCATCATTGTAGTATTCAGAGGCTATCCAAGGACCGCGGACACGCAGCTCACCCATTGTTTTTCCATCCCATGGAACCGGGCCATTTTCATTCACCACTTCTGTTTCAATCAGCGAAACCGTCAACCCTTGTGAAACACGGATATTTAACTGTTCATCTTCTGTGTAGTCGTTCATATCGCTTGTTAAATACGACATACTTACAAGCGGTGACGTTTCTGTCATACCGTAGGCGTTGATGTACGGGACACCAAGTTTTTCATTGTAAGCCTGAATTAATCCTTTTGGTGATGCCGAACCACCTGAAATAATTAAACGGACAGAAGAAAGGTCACGCGGATTTTTTTCCTGCTCAGCGAGTGCGCCAAGCCAAATTGTTGGAACACCTGCTGTAATTGTCACCTTTTCTTGTTCAACCAAGTCGAGTATTAAACTTGGTGTCATCATCGGTCCTGGCAATACGATATTGGAGCCGAAATTCAATGCAGCAAATGGGAAGCCCCATGCATTTACATGGAACATCGGCACAACAGGGAGGGCAGTGTCACTTTCTTTAATTGCAAAGGATTCTGCAAGGCCAAGTGCCAGGCTATGAAGCACGATGCTTCGGTGTGTATAGACGACACCTTTTGGCATACCCGTTGTTGCAGAAGTATAGCACATCCCTGCCGGCAGGTTTTCGTCCAGATCTGTCGGGAACTCGAAATTGCCATCCGCTTCCTGAAGGAGCTGTTCATAGCTGTATACATTCGGGAAACTGGATTGCGGAGCGCTTAACTCCTCACCCATGACGATAATATGCTTAACTGTTTTCAGGTGGACAAGCGCAGGCTCGACTAACGGGAATAAATCGCTATCAATCAATAAAATTTCATCTTCGGCATGGTTGATAATATAAACAATATGTTCAGGAGCAAGGCGGATGTTAATTGTGTGTAAAATCGCACCGCTGCATGGAATCGCAAAATACGCTTCCAGGTGCCGGTGATGATTCCAGGCAAATGTGCCGACTTTTGTGCCGCGTTTCATCCCGAGCTTTGTCAGCGCATCCGCTAATTTGTGCGTTCTTTTTACATAGTCATTGAATGTAATGCGATGGGTTTTTGTGGGGCTTGTACGGGAGATAATTTGTTTATTCGGGAAGTACCGTTGTGCACGCTTTAAAAATCCAGTCAAAACTAGTTGTGTATCCATCATAGTTTTTCAGCTCCTCAACGAGAATATATTATAATATATACTCCTGAAGCTGATGGATTATTCTGTGAATAGTAATATACTAGATAATAATTTACAATATCGTACATTTTAACAAATAATAGCAATTAATAAACGACAAGTAATTAGAATGTTATAATAAAGACAATCAAATCTAAGAGGTGAAAAATATGAATTTGCAATCAACGAAAAAGTTAACGAATGGCGTAGAAATGCCTTATTTAGGTTTAGGGGTTTATAAAATGACGGACCGTGATGAAACACTTCAGGCGATTGAAACAGCGCTTGATTTAGGTTACCGTGCAATCGACACAGCTGCGCTTTACTACAATGAAGAAGAAGTAGGGGAAGCAATCCGCCATTCTTCTGTACCGCGCGAGGACATCTTTGTCACAACAAAGGTTTGGAACAGCGACCAAGGGTATGACAATACATTGCGTGCATTTGAAACATCATTGAAAAAGCTTGATATGGATTATGTGGATCTTTATCTGACACATTGGCCGGTCGAGGGTAAATATGTAGATACGTACCGCGCAATTGAGCGCTTATACGATGAGAAGCTTATTCGTGTACCCGGAGTCTCCAACCATCATGAACACCATTTAAAAGAAATTATGGCGACTTGCAATGTCGCGCCAATGGTCAACCAGATCGAAGCCCATCCGTATTTGTCACAGGAGCCGCTTCGCGCATTTTGTAATCAGCAGCAGATTGCAGTAACAGCGTGGTCACCGCTAGGGCGTGGAAATGTTTTAAAAGATGAAACGATTATTCGTATTGCAGATGAATATAATGTATCACCAGCACAAATCATCTTACGTTGGCATTTACAAAATGATGTCATCATCATTCCGAAATCTGTTACAGCTTCACGCATTAAAGAAAATAGTGAGCTCTATCATTTCGAATTAACTAATGAAACAATGCAGCAGTTAAATACATTGAATCGTAATGAACGATTCGGAAAAGATCCGGATAATTTCAATTTTGATTTCTAACATCGTTTTTACTTAGGGGGGAGTAGAACAGTGTTTAAAAATTTTTCGCCGAGTTTGTTTTTCGCGATGTCGGCAGTAACGGTTGTAGTTATTGCACCTTTAATTATGGTTTTTCATCCGATTTTTCAGAATGAATTTTTCCTGTACAATAAGTCTGCCGCTACATTTATTCCAAACCCGATTAATTTTAGACTTGTCCTTTTAACAGGTTTTGTTCTGATTGTGATGTTTTGGCTTTTAGCGTACAGGCGTAATATGAAAGTTTATTTGATTGGTCTATTACTCTTAATATTGAGTATTGGCATTGGTTATTTATCGACTCAAAATTATCTGCTGATTAGCCAGGAACAGTTGGAACGACACTATTTATTTGATGAACAAAAATATCGGTGGGATGAACTCGATGAAGTTGTTTATGAATATGTGGTAGGCAGTAACAAGGGAGATATCACAGTTACAACAAAAACAGGGGATCAGTTTATAATTAAAGAAAAAGAATTGCACTCAACCGGCAGAAGCTTAATCTATCAACTTTCGAGAGCGAATGAAGTAACCTATATTGAGCGTGAAAAAAGATAAGAAAAGGGCGTCCGTAGTTCAATTACGGACGCCTGTTTTTTTAGTTATCTGTAACGATGATCTGCTCGTCTAAAAACGGGTGCATAAATGCTAGCTGAATGGCATGCAATGCATAATCGCCTGATGCGGTTTCACGTGCGCCGTACATTGTATCGCCTACAATCGGGTGACCTAAATGCGCCATATGCACGCGAATCTGATGTGTACGTCCTGTCTCAAGTACAACATGGACAACACATGTCCCTTTATAGCGATTCACTACTTCATAATGTGTAACCGCGTGCTGGCCAGTAGGTGACACGACACGGCGGGTATTGTGATGACGGTCTTTACCGATGGCGGCGTTGATCGTACCGCTGTCTGTACGAAGGTTGCCCTGTACTTCTGCCGCATACGTACGGACAATTGTTTTTTCCTCAATCATGCGATCAAAAATGGACTTGGCAATCGGATGCTTTGCAACAAGCAGTAAGCCGTTTGTTCCTTGGTCCAAACGGTGTACGTGCTCTGCATAATGCCCGCCGTTGTCCACAATATGACGCATTACATGATTCATGCAAGTGTCGTTGTCCATTGGTTCGTTTGGATGTGTCGCCATGCCTTTAGGTTTTGAAACAATTAGGCAGTGCTCATCTTCATAGCGGATATTTACATCACAGCTGTCCGTTGGAATATAGTTCGAAGCGGGAATATCAAAAGCAAATTCGATTTTCGTCCCTTTTTCGAAAGGCTCCTTCCAAATAACTGGCTCGCCATCGATTGTGACTGCCTTAGCCATACGTAATTCATGAACAAGCTTTTTGCCTAAGCGCCACTTTTCGCGCAAAAGGTCTTCAACGGTTTGTCCGTTTTCGTGAATGATATATGTGAACATTAATTTTCCTCCAAATGAAAAATCGTGCTCGTAAAGAACACGATTTTGAATATAGTCTTATTTTAACACAACATCGTTAAAGAATTGACGCGTTGTTTCATCCGGTGCGTCACCTTCTAAACGAGCAACTTCTTCACCGTTCTCGAAATAGATAAGAGTTGGTGTTGCTTGAATATTATAAGTATTCCACTCATCCGTATACTCAAGAATGTTTAATTGATCAACTTGAACATCCAGCTCATCGGCAATCGGCATAAGTTTTGGCGTGTAGTTTTGGCAGTGAGAACATTCAGGACTGAAGAAATAGCCGACAACACCGTCACCTGACTCGATTTTCTCTGCCAGTGCATCAGGTAGAATGATATTTTGATAGTTTTCATCGTCCAGTAAATCGATTGTTGATTGTTTTAAGTTGTCTGTACCGTACGGATTGTTTTCCAGTTTTTCATTGTTTTTCATGTTTGTCAGCACAATAATTGCTGCGAATAATACGACAATAACTGCACCGACAATCGCTAACTTTTTCAAATTATTTCTCCCCCTTTAAAACCTTTAACATATAAAAACTGACTCCTGCTATAATAATAAAGGCAGTAAGCGCCAAAAACGGGATCGTTATGAAGCCTAGCCAGTTTATATACTGACCGGTACATGCTACACGACCACAAGCAGGTGCTGCATCCTGCATAAAAACAAGCTTTTGCAGGCTATAATGATAAAGTGATGTTGCCGCTCCGATCGTAGAGAACACGGCTGTTGTTAATGCAATTTTCGCATTTTTCTGGATGTAGGCAATCGTTGAAATCAGCATAATAGGGTACATTATAATGCGCTGATACCAGCATAATGTACATGGTTCGTAGCCTCGTATTTCAGAAAAATACAATGATCCAAACGTCGCTGTCAACGATACAACCCAAATAATGAGCAAGGCATTTTCAAGTTTTTTTGACATAACGCTACCTCGATATTCAAATTTTAACTTCTATCAGCAGAAGTTTTCATATATATTCTCATTGATTATAGTTTGAATTCAAGAAAAAGTAAATTACTACGTTTATCAAGAGCTATTAAAAGGAAAGTTAAATATGGAGGGGGAGTTTTGCATGACAGATTCATTAGATATGTCCCAATTTGAAAAACCAATGATTATCCGAAATATGACAACAGAGGATATTGACTCAATATTAGAGATACAGAGTATATGCTTTCCAGGCATGGAGCCATGGGAACGAGCACATCTATACAGCCATTTAACGATCTTCCCTGAAGGACAAATGGTAGCCGAGCTTGATGGGAAAGTAATCGGTTCCTGCTCTAGTCTTCGCATTAACTTCGATGAATACGATGACCGCCATACATGGAATGATATTACCGACAATGGCTTTATTACAAATCACAATCCGGATGGCTATAACCTGTACGGAATTGAAGTAATGGTGCACCCGGCATATCGCCGTATGAAAGTTGGTCAAAGGCTTTATGAGGCGCGGAAAGATCTGGCGCGAACACTTAATTTGAAATCAATCATTATTGGCGGCCGAATCCCAAACTACCATGTCCATTCGGATGAGATGAGTCCACGTGATTATGTGGATGCGGTAAGTCGCCATAAAATATATGACCCGGTGCTGACATTCCAGATGATGAACGGCTTTATTTTAATGCGTATCAATCCCAACTATTTACCGGACGATAGAGCTTCAGGCAAGTATGCGACATTAATGGAATGGAACAACGTGGATTACCGACCGCTGACTAAGCGTCACTTCAAGACGAGTTATCCGGTGCGTATTTGTGTTGTGCAATATATGATGCGCGCGATCGATTCCTTTGAAGACTTCGCGAAGCAGTGTGAATACTTTGTGGATGTCGGGTCCGATGCAGGATCTGATTTTGTTGTATTCCCGGAAATTTTCACGACGCAGCTGATGAGTTTCTTAAATGAGAAATCGCCGTCACAGGCTGTACGTAAGCTGACGAAATATACACCTGAATATATCGAGCTGTTTACAAGTTTGGCGGTCCGCTACAATGTCAATATTATCGGCGGTTCGCATTTTGTAGAGGAAGAGGACGAGGAAATCTACAATATCGCCTATTTATTCAGACGTGATGGAACGATTGAAAAACAATATAAAATTCACATCACACCAAATGAACGTAAATGGTGGGGAATCAGTAACGGTGATAAAGTCCGTGTGTTCGATACGGACTGCGGTAAGATTGCCATTCAGATCTGTTATGATATCGAGTTTCCGGAACTTGCACGCATTGCGACAGATATGGGCGCGAATATAATTTTCACACCGTTTTGTACAGAAGATCGTCAAGGCTATTTACGCGTGCGTTATTGTGCACAGTCTCGTGCGATTGAA
Organism: Solibacillus sp. FSL W7-1436; assembly: GCF_038007305.1. NCBI lineage: Bacteria > Bacillati > Bacillota > Bacilli > Caryophanales > Caryophanaceae > Solibacillus > Solibacillus sp. FSL W7-1436. The sequence continues at coordinate 791,733 of NZ_JBBOWV010000001.1, read as the reverse complement.
AATCAGATTTATACGGTTATTTCCGGAACGGTCGGCAACTTGCCTGAAACGGAAAACATGGACATCCAATATGCGCAATCGGCCATTTTCGCACCAAGCGATTTTGAATTTGCGAGGGATGGAATTGTAGGAGAGACGAGTCCGAACCTGGAAATGGTATTGATCGGGGATGTCGATCTGGAAATACTAAGACGACAACGCCAAGACGGTACCGTTAAGCATCTTAAAGACAGACGCCATGACGTTTACCGCGTGGAGTATTTAAAATAATTTACAGAGAAATTCTGCTATTGTAAAAGATAGCAGGATTTTTTTTCATTCAAAAGTATGAGAGGAATAGCGGTGCGTACTATTTAATTGAAATGGTATGATATAGAAAAGTGAAGTTGAAAAGGAAGAGCCAGTATGACAAAAGATCAATCGAATATTGCCATATTAAAAGAAATTGCTGAGCTGTTGAATGAGGAAACAGAGATGATTCCGATGCTGAATGGTGCGCTGTCGAAATTTTTAAGCGGGACGAAATTCGAAACAGGGTGGATTTTCTTTATTGATGAAAAGGGAAAATCCGAGCTTGTCGTGAAACAGGATTTGCCGGATGCGCTTAGCCATAATGATTGTCACTATTTAAAAAAGGGCGGGTGCTGGTGTGTGTCCCGCTTCCGCAATGAAGAATTGAAAAAAGCTTCGAATATTATTGAATGCCAGCGCATAGAAAGTGCCATTGCCGCAAATGTAGGCGACCATAATGAAATTACCCACCATGCGACTGTACCGCTGCAATCAGGGCAGGAACGTTTCGGGCTGCTGAATGTCGCTTCAAGAAATACGGTACGCTTTTCCGATGAAGAGCTGGATTTGCTTGAATCGGTTGCCTTTCAAATGGGTTCGGCGATTAAACGTATTTATTTAACGAATGAACAGCAGGAAATTGCATTAGTTCAGGAACGTAACCGCTTAGCACGCGATTTACATGATTCTGTCAACCAGCTTCTTTTTTCCGTAACACTGACAGCCCGTGCAGGAGTAGAGATGAGCAACGAGCTGGAGATTAAAGAAACATTTAAAGATATTCAGCAGCTTACACAGGAGGCTTTGACGGAAATGCGTGCACTTATTTGGCAGCTCCGTCCGAAAGGTTTGGAAAGCGGACTTATCGAAGCGATTAAAGTGTATGCGGAAATGCTGAGCCTGAAATTAACGGTCAATGTTTCCGGTGTCATTCAATTTCCATCAAGAGTAGAGGAAACGCTATTCCGAATTACTCAGGAAGCATTGAATAATGTACGGAAACATGCGGGTGTTAAAAGTGTGGAAATATATATCAACGTGACGGCTACCGATGTGTTACTCGTTGTAAACGATGCAGGCCATGGTTTTAATGTAGAGGCACATCGCCGTATACCATCGATCGGCATGCAATCAATTATTGACAGGGCACATGCAGTTGGAGGAACCGCGGATTGGGTAAGTGAAATTGGAAAAGGGACAGAATTACTTGTCCGTTTACCGTACTAGGGGGGATTTGATGATACGGGTACTGATAGCAGATGACCATCATGTAGTAAGACGGGGATTATTATTCTTTTTAAAAACTCAAAAGGATATCGAGGTTGTTGGCGAAGCGAAAAACGGATTAGAAGCAGTAGAACTTGTTGAACAACTTTCTCCCGATATTGTTTTAATGGACCTCGTCATGCCTGAGATGGATGGCATCCAGGCGACAAAGAAAATTAAAAACAACTGGCCGCATATTAAAGTACTGATGCTGACAAGTTTTTCGGATAAAGACCATGTGCTGCCGGCAATAGATGCAGGGGCATCAGGCTACCAGCTGAAAGATATCGAACCGGATGATCTAGTGGAATCGATCCGGCAGATTATGCGCGGCGAAAATACGATCCATCCGGAAGCGACTACGCAATTGGAAGAAGGGCTGCGCGAAGATGAGAACAAACCGCATATTTTAAATCCGCTGACACCGAGAGAACAGGACGTATTGGCGGAATTGACAAAGGGTAAAAGCAACAGGGAAATTGCTTCTTCCTTATATGTGACTGAAAAAACGGTTAAAACCCATATATCGAATATTTTTGCGAAGCTCCATGTACAGGACCGTACTCAGGCGGCTTTATATGCAGTGAAGCATAATTTAACGGAAACGAATGAAAGTTAAATGCGGGAAATTGTCTCATCCGAAAAAATTAAAAACCTCACTTTTTCTCCGGCAGGAAAAAAAGTGAGGTTTTTTGTATCGATTATAGAATTTCCTCGTCTGTCGTTTCAGACGGCGGAAGTTTTGTGACTTCAATATACAAAATGTGGTGACCGTCCAGCTCGGTTACTTTGAACCTATAGCCTTCTGATTCAATGATATCGCCTTCTTGAACATCAAAGCGTTGCGTCATGAACCAGCCGCCGATCGTATCGATATCTTCATCTTCAATTGTTGTACCTAAAATATCATTCATTTCCTGCAACAACATTTTAGAGTCAAAGATATAGTGATCTTCTGCGATTTCCTGAATTTCCGGAATTTCATCTTCATCGAATTCATCTTGAATATCACCGATAATTTCCTCGATAATATCTTCAATTGTGACTAAACCGGAAGTACCACCGTATTCATCCATTAAAATAGCCATATGAATACGTTCGTTTTGAATTTTTAACAATAAATCACTGACAGGAATTGTTTCGATTACTCGAATTACCGGTTGCATATAATCATCAACCAGCTTATCGCCGTTTGCCGCATCTTTAATATAGGCTGTTAATAAATGTTTCATGTTAACAAGGCCGATGACATGGTCTTTGTCCCCATCAGTAACTGGGTATCGTGTATATTGTTCAATGCCCATTACTTCAAATACTTCGCGAATCGTTTGACCTCTTTCAATACTGATAATCTCAGTTCGAGGAACCATTATCTCCTTCGCTATCCGATCAGAAAACTCAAAAATACTATTTACATATTCGTATTCCGAGTGGTTAATTTCCCCACCTTTAAAGCTGTCTGATAAAATCATGCGAAGCTCTTCTTCAGAGTGTGCTTCTTCAGATTCAGAAATCATTTTTAAGCCGAAAAGCCCAGTTAATCCACGTGCCGATCCGTTTAAAGCACGGATGAAAGGATACATGATATTATGGAACAGAATTAAAAATCCGGACAGCTTTAATGTTACGGCTTCTGCTTTTTGAATAGCGAGAGTTTTTGGTGCTAATTCCCCTACGACAACGTGTATAAATGTTACGAGTGAGAAGGCAACAATAAATGAAAGAACAGTTGTGACATTACCACTTAAGTTAAAGAACTCAAATACTGGATGAAGAATGATTTCGAAAGTTGGTTCTCCAAGCCATCCGAGTCCTAATGCCGTAATCGTAATTCCGAGCTGACAAGCAGATAAATACTCATCCAGGTTTGAAATTACCTTTTTTGCCCGTATTGCAGATTTATTTCCTTCTGCAACAAGCTGATCGATTTTTGTCGTTCTTACTTTAACTATTGCAAACTCAGTTGCAACAAAAAATGCCGTAGCGGCAATTAAGATAGCAAATGCTATCAACCTAATGGTTAGTTCGATTCCTATGTCTACGTCCAACTATATTCCCTATTTGCGGCGCAAATGAGCGTGGCAAATAAAGAGTACACCTCCTAAAAAAATTTTAATACTACAATCATAAAATATTTATGTAAAAAAAACAATTTATGAATTTGAAAATTGAGGAAAAAATTTGTAGGGGAATTTAATATCCATAATGATAAAAATGAATGATTTACCAAATGTGGATAAATTGATAGAAAATTGAAATTTCAATAGATTTATGCTACTGTGAAATGGTAGATAATGATAATTTAGTAGGCAGAATAATTAGCAAACGCCAGCAACTATAATTTTCTGCAGCCAGCTATTAAATTATGATTACTCGAAACGCGCATAAAAATGGGAGCATCGAAATTCGACTGCTCCCATTTCTTTTTTATTCATAAACGTGAAAGAGCATTAACTCGTGAATCATTTTCTCAAGCTGTTCTTTCTGTTCTTCAGCAGGAGTTTCCCCAAAGAATTTGATGCTTCCGTCTTTATAATATTCCGCTGTATAACGTTTCTGTTCATAGAAAAAGCGGATGGACCACCCCGGAATTTGACTGTTTTCAAATAATGGCTTATAGCTAAAATGTTGAATCATGAAACTTCCCTCCCATTTTTATCGTACAAGAAAGTAGTACATTGTTGCAATTTTTCTTTTTTGAAATTAATAATAGAACATACACATGATGAAGAAAGAGTGAGCAAAATGGGAGAATTTATTTCGCTATTATTCCTGCTTGGTGTTGTAGGGGCAGTCGTTGGTGCAGCGACAAACTATATGGCAATCAAAATGCTGTTCAGACCTTATAAACCTATCTATTTTAAAAGATGGAAGCTGCCGTTAACGCCGGGTCTGATTCCGAAACGCCGCGGGGATTTAGCGATTCAGCTAGGAAAGACTGTTTCGGACTATTTACTGACACCCGAAACAATTAAGAAGAAGTTTTTATCAAAGGAAATACGCGAAAATGTATTAACCTTTGCACAAAATAAAGTGACGCAAGAAATTTTTACTAACGAAAAAACGATTAATGACTGGATTCGTTTGGCGGGTTTCACACAATTGCCGCAAACAGTGGAAGGAAAAGTAGATGAACTTATTCACGTACAATTCCATAAAGTAAAAAATACGTTATCAACAAAATCGATTCGGGAATTGTTACCGAATGATCTGGAGCCTGTGCTGGACGAGAAAATCGAGGAGGCGGTCGTACAGATACTCCAAAAAGGCGAAGATTATTTTATGTCGCCGGAAGGTACGATGACAATCAAAAACATGCTGGATGACTTTTTAACGACAAAAGGTTCATTTGGCGGAATGATCCAAATGTTTTTGGGAGACTCGACATCACTCGTTGATAAAGTACAGCGCGAGCTTATAAAGTTTTTGAAAGCTCCAGGAACAGCCGCGCTTTTACATCGGATTTTCACAACGGAGTGGGAAAAAATTAAAAATCGCCCGGCAATGGACTTTATGAATGATGTAAACTTTGATACGATTGAAACGAGTATCCAAAGCTATGCAAAAAATGCACTGGCATTGGAGGCACGCCTGGATAAAACGATTAATGACTATTGGCCACAAGGAAAAGACTGGGCTGCAAATGAACTGCTGCCTAAAATGATGGATAAAACATTTATTGCAGCAGAAGGAAAAATCGAAGACGTACTAAAGCGATTGAATTTAGCGGAAGTCGTTCGAGAGCAGGTAGATTCTTTCCCTATCGCCAAATTAGAAGAGCTTGTACTAGGTATTATTAGTAAAGAGCTGAAATTAATCACTTGGCTGGGCGGCATTATTGGTGGTCTTGTCGGGATCATTCAAGCGATAATCGTCTTTTTGACGAACTAAAAAGAGAAAGTAGGAATATTACATGATTAATATTTACGAAGATATTAATAAACTTGAAGCAACATTCCGCAAGACTGATGAGTTTCAAAATTTAAAGAACGCAGTGGAAACTGTCCGTGCAGACGAGGAAGCGAAAGTATTATTCACAAACTTCCGCGATGTTCAATTAAAGATGCAGGACAAACAAAATGCTGGTGAAGAAATTACAGAAGAAGAATATGTATTTTTACAAAAAACGGCACAATTGGCTCAGCAAAACGCGAAAATTATCGCAATGCTAGAAGCGGAAATGGCTTTAAGCGCAGTAATCCAAGAAATTAACCGCATTATCACACAGCCAATCCAAGCAATGTACGACGGACTGTAAGATCCAGGAACTTGGATAGAAGTAGAATTCTTTAACTAACGAAAAATTAATAAAGAAGCATATACTTTATAAAATTGATTGGAATGGAGGGGCGACTCCTGGGGGAATAGCACGATGTCTGAGACTTAGGAACAAAAGCTAAGAGCGCCACGTCCTGTGGCAACGCTTTTGTGACCAACATCGTGTTGGCCCCACGCCGTGCCCCCGGAAAGCGTCCCCGGAATGGAAATCAATTTTGCAAACAATAAAAAGTCATTTTTCTGTTATAGAAAAATGGCTTTTTGATTTTAGAAGGGGCTCTTTTTTTATTTCAGGGAGTTTTATAGACGATTATCCGGACTAATTTCACTAAGAAATAAACATGTTTTTTTTCTTCTACCTTAATATTTGTTACAATGAGATAGATTTTTTATTTAATACAATAAGAAGGTAGAGAATAACATGAAAACGATTCATATTAATGAGCATTTCAAAGAAGACTGGACACGTGTTCTTAATCATATAGCCAATTTATTTTACGAAGATTCCGTTATTCAGATCGATCAGGACGGTTCCGATATGTCGATTGAATTTAACAAGTCTATCGATGAAAATTTTACGATTTCCACATTTGCCAAGCTAAAAGTAGATGGACAGGAATATACGAGCGACTATTCGATTAAGTATGAGACAGAAGGAACGGAAAAAGAGCAAAACATCCGAATGAAGCGTGCACTGTCACATGTCATGCTTGATGTACTCGAACAATATTCGGGTATGACGCAGCAGTGGGGGATTTTAACAGGAGTCCGCCCGACAAAGCTTTATCATAAATATCGTAAAGCCGGTATGAATGATGAACAAATTGCCGCGGTACTAAAAGAGGATTACCGAATTTCGGATCAGAAAATCGCATTGATGAAAGCGATTGTTGAGAGACAACTTACGGTGATTCCTGATCTGGACGAGCTTGGCAAGGAAATTTCAATTTATATCGGAGTTCCGTTTTGTCCGACAATGTGTGCGTATTGCACATTCCCGGCCTATGCGATCCAATCAAATCGTAAGGCAGGACGCGTAGAGAAATTTATCGATGGCCTGCATATTGAGCTGCGTGAAATGGGGAAATGGCTGACTGAAAAGAATATGCGCATTACTTCGATTTACTGGGGCGGCGGTACACCGACTTCGATTGAGGCACATGAAATGGATGCATTATATAAAACAATGTTTGATGCTTTCCCGAATCCCGAGTCTATTCGTGAAATTACGGTAGAAGCAGGGCGTCCGGATACAATTACACCCGAGAAAATCGAAGTATTGAAAAAATGGGGCATTGACCGTATTTCTGTTAACCCGCAAAGCTATACGCAAGAAACATTAAAAGCAATTGGCCGCCATCATACTGTTGAAGAAACAGTAGAGAAGTTTTGGCTGTCACGCAATTCCGGAATGAATAATATCAATATGGATTTGATTATCGGCTTGCCGAATGAAGGTATTGAAGAATTCGAGCATTCATTAGCGGAATCGGCAAAAATGCAGCCTGAAAGTTTAACGGTCCATACACTCAGCTTTAAGCGTGCTTCGGAAATGACGCGAAACAAAGACAAGTATAAAGTAGCCGACCGTGATACAGTAGGGAAAATGATGCAGATGGCAACAGAATGGACAGCTGAAAACGGCTATGTTCCATATTACTTATACCGCCAGAAAAATATTTTAGGAAACTTGGAAAACGTCGGCTATTGTAAGCCGCAAGAAGAATCAATCTACAATATTGTCATTATGGAAGAAGTGCAGACAATTTTAGGTATCGGCTGCGGCGCTTCCTCGAAGTTCGTGCATCCGACTACCGGCAAAATTACACAGTTCCACAACCCGAAAGATCCAGCAGCATATATCCTGACATTTGAAGAATCAATCGCCAAGAAAATCGCGATTTTAGATGAGCTATATTCTTAATTTGATGACCTTTAAATATCGACAAATAGCACAGCCAAACTATTGGCATGTGCTATTTGGTTTTTCTGCGAAGGGGACATTTTTATAATAAGATCAACTTGTGTAAACTAGTAAGAGAGTAAAAGAAAAGGATTTGTTGCAATGAAAAAATTAATAGGACTGTTAATGTTCACGTTACTATTCGTAGTAGGATGTACAGAACCAGCCGAAGAAACATACGAAGAACCACTAAAGGAAATGGCCGTCCACTTTATTGATGTAGGACAGGGGGATTCCATTTTCATCGAAGCGCCAAACGGGAAAACAATACTTGTTGACGGTGGTGTAAAGGGTGCCGGTAAGGAAGTTGTCGCCTATTTAAAAGCACAAGGAGTCAACCGGTTGGATTATGTAGTCGCAACACATCCGGATGCCGATCATATTGGCGGACTGATTTCAGTGCTGAATTCCATCTCAATAAAGGAATTTATCGATTCCGGAAAAGTACATACGTCTCAAACATATGAAGAAATGCTAAGCCTCATTCAAGCTAAAAATATTAAGTTTACGATCCCTAAAACGGGAGATGAATTTCAGCTTGAAGACAACCTTACTGTAGAAGTACTTGCTGCAGATGAAACGGCTTCTGATAATAATGATGCTTCAATCGTTCTGCGCGCGGAATACCAAAATATTTCGTTTTTACTTATGGGAGATGCCGATAATGGTGTAGAGCAGGAGCTTTTACAAAAAGGAACCGATGTACAGGCAACCATTTTAAAAGCAGGCCATCACGGATCGAATACGAGCAGTTCGCCTAAATTTGTAGAAGCGGTCAGTCCACTAGCAACTATATTAAGCTATGGTCAGGACAATAAATACGGTCACCCGCATGCAGAAGTAATTGATATACTGAAAAACGTAAACAGTGAAATATATAGTACTGCAGAAGCCGGAACGATTGTAATTACTACAGATGGGGTAATATATGACATAGATGCACAGCAGTGGACAGGTATCGGGGCAACGAATTCGATACCGTTACCAGCCTCAACAAAGAGCAGTAAAGTCGAACTGATCAGTAAAGATGTGCATGAAGAAATTGTTGTCATCCAGAACAATAGTAATCAAGCGGTTAATTTGGAAGGCTGGGAATTAATATCCGTTGAAGGTGATCAAGTATTTAGTTTCCCGGATATTATTTTAACACCAGGTAAAAAGCTTTCGATTACAAGTGGTCCCAATGCAAAAACAGGTGCGGCCGTACTGGAATGGTCGAAAAGACAAATATGGCTAAACAGCGGCGATGCAGCCCAATTAGTCAATGCGAAAGGGGAAGTTGTAAGTGAACTACAATAAATACACGCTGGACCGATTTGATGGAGATTATGCGATTTTTTTAAAACGCCCGGAAGAAACGGAGCAACTTCTGATCCATTATGCTGAAATTCCATCAGAGCTTAAAGAAGGCGATATAGTAAATATTTTGGATGATGGTTTTGAGTATAAGATTGAGTTACTGAAAGAAGAAACTGAAAATCAAAAAACACGTGTTAATAATCTGTTACAGCAATTAAGAAATAAGGAATAACAGGCTTTTATTCCTTAATTAGATTTGTTGTCAAAAATTTAGAAAAATCAAAAAGTAACGGAAATTGTACGCTTTAGTATGGTAAAATGTATGGGTACATATATTAATTTTAGGAGCGTAACAATGGCTATCAAAACAATAATTTTCGATTTAGATGATACTTTATTATTCGATCAACAATCAGTAAAAACGGCATTTGAAAAGACATGTGATTATGCAGCGACCCAAAAAAACGTCGATGCACAGGAATTGGAAGAAGCAGTAAGATCGGCAGCACGCAGTCTTTATGAAAGTTATCCTACATATGACTACACGGTCTTAATCGGTATTAACCCATTTGAAGGTCTTTGGGGAACATTTGATGACCCGACACCGCAATTTCAGCAGATGAAAGAAATTGTACCTGCCTATCGTGCTGAAGCTTGGACAAATGGTTTGGCGGCCCTTGGAATTGAAGATGCAACATTAGGCGCAGAACTTGGGGAGCGTTTTGTAGAAGAACGTAAAAAAGCACCATTTTTCTATGAAGATACATTTGCGGTATTGGATGAATTAAAAGGGAAATACGAGCTTGTGCTATTAACGAACGGTGCACCAAGTTTACAAAATTTAAAGCTGGAGATTACTCCGGAGATTGTACCGTATTTTGACCATGTTATTATTTCAGGTGATTTCGGTAAAGGTAAACCGGATGCTTCAATTTTCGAGTTTGTAATGGAAAAAGCACAGGTTACGAAAGATGAGGCCATTATGGTCGGCGATAATTTAATGACCGATATTTTAGGCTCGTCTCGTGTCGGTATGCGCAACGTTTGGATTAACCGTGAAAGTAAACCGCATAATCCAGAAATTGTCCCGACATATGAAGTAACATCACTTACAGAATTTTTACAGTTAGTGAAAACTTTATAAACTAGCAAACGCACTTTACTTTAAGTAAGTGCGTTTTTGTATTAAAAGAATGAATTTTCTAAAAATTCATGATATAATTTAGATATGAAAGGGATGAAAGAGGTTTTTCTATGGTAAATAATAATAGTTGCCGCTGTGAAAACTGCGGCCGCACAAACAATTCAGTTCAGATCAATCCGATAACGATTGACCATCATACAGCATACCTTTGTTTGGCATGTGAACATGTGCTTCATTTACCTGAAAACAAAAACCGATTCTTCAGCCTTGTACGCCGTAAAAACAGAAAACAGGCCAATCCGGAAATGCAAGGAGCACACCGTATACTGTCAGCATTTATTGCAGTTGGTGTCTTATTTTTCGTTGCGATTGCAGCATTAGGGGTTGCGCAAAGTACAGACATTGTGACATTGCCACTATTTGAAACGGACTCTATTTTAATAAATGAGTATTTATCTTTTTTACAACTAAAAGCATTGTAAAATAAGGACCTGGTGAAACATTCGCCAGGTCCTTTTATTTATTTTCCTAACAGTTCGGAAACAGTCACAAATTCATAGCCCTGTTTTTGGAGTGTTGCAAGCACCTCATCCAATGCATCGGCAGTTGTCTGATGAATATCATGCATTAATATGATACTCCCGTTTTTTGCATGTTCTTTTACGGCCAGTACCGTTTTTTTCGGATCACGGTGCTTCCAGTCAAGTGTATCAATTGTCCACAGTACGTTCGGAACATTCAATTGGTCGGTAATCGTTTTATCATAGCTTCCATAAGGGGGACGGAAGACAGTTGCCCGTTGGCCGATCGTCGATTTAATAAGCGTATCGGTTGACTGGATTTGCTGCTTTACTTCCTTGGATGATAATGTCGTCAGTTTTTTATGATTGAATGTATGGTTGCCGATCTCATGGCCAGCGTTATAGACGGCTTTTAAAATTTCAGGATGTTCCTTCACCTCTTGCCCCACAACAAAAAACGTCGCCTTTGCCTCATACTTCTCCAACGTTTTTAAAATTTGCCTCGTCACTTTTGGGTGGGGACCGTCATCGAATGTTAAGGCAATTTTTTTATCCGTTGCTGGTTTGGGGGGAACTGGTTTTGCTGGCTTTTCCTTTACAACAGGCGGTTTGGCCAATCCATTCGTCAGCACATAGCCTGCCAGCTTATCCGTTGTGACAAACGCCCAACCTTTTACATTTGTGAGCATTTTAACAGAACTGTTTTTACGTAACACGCCAATTTCCGTACTTGAAGAACTGGCAATCTCTCTTACAACTAAATCGGCCGAACCTTTGACGATCATCGCTTTTGAAACAGGTTTTACAAGTGCCTGCCGATTAACAAAACCTGCAAGACTTCCGTATTTTACAAAAACAAAGTCGGCAGTTGCAGACCCGTAAAGCTCTACTATTGTATTTAGATGAAGTTTTCCTTTAATGTCGCTCTCTTTCGTATTCGTCACACGTACTAGAGGCTCTTCTTTTGCTTGTACGAGCATATATTGAGGGGGTGCAGACTTTAAATATTCGCTAGGAATATAGCCTATCACTGTTTTATATTGAATTTCAGCCCATCCATCCGCTTCTGAAAGTACGATAACGGGTGATGCTTTTGACAGTGTAATTACTTTTTGCTTCAATGTTTCATCGAATACGCCGGTCTCTATAGTTGTGATTTTAATTGTGGCAGAAGGGGCTGCTGCAAGGATATGATCGTTATTTAATAGGGAAACACCAACGCTACAGAAAACAATTAATAGGAAATAAAGTATTTTTCTCAACTAAACTCTCCTTTTATTAAAAAGTGAGCGAATAGAGTGAACGGTTGGTGGGATTGGGGTACGGGTCTTCACTTTCGCCAAGTTTTATGTAAGATTTTATCCGGTCGAAGTTTCAACTAATAAGAGATAAAATCGTCCTTTAAACTTATGTATGCGAATGGGGAATGGGTTAAAACAAAAAACTACTGATGAACGAAATTTTCGTTCATCAGTAGTAGAAATAATTAAAGTGAAATAGCTTTTACTTCATCAATATTTTCAAGTTGTGCAACAAAAATTAAATCTTCTGTTGTTACTTCATTATCAACGACAAGCATCATGACTGCAGAGCCGCCGATTTGATCGCGACCAACCTGCATTGTAGCGATATTGATATCTTTTTCTGCCAACTTAGTGGCAACGCGGCCGATTGAACCTGGCTTATCTTGGTTTTTAATATAAAGCAGGTTGCCGTTAGGAATAACATCCACAACGAAACCTTCGACTTTAACGATACGGGCACCAAGACCATTTAATAACGTACCAGCAACAGTATGTTTTTCTGTTTCTGTCACGATTTCTACCGTAATTAAATTTGTAAAGCCTTTAGCAGTTGTTGTTTTATGCTCATTGATCTGAATGCCGATACGTTCAGCCAAGTAACGCGCATTGACATCGTTTACGTGAGAGCCGTGGTTCGTTGAAAGAAGACCTTTAATAGCATTTGCCGTTAATGGACGTACATCGAAGTTAGCGACTTCTCCAGCATAAGAGATATTCAATTGTTTGATGCTTTCTTCAGTAACCTGGATTAAGAACTTACCAAGCTTTTCGGCTAATGCGAAGAACGGTTCTACTTCCGCAAGCTTTTCTTTCGGAATAGACGGCATGTTTACCGGGTTAGTTACAGTACCTGTTTTAAAGAATTTAATGATGTCGTTTGATACATCAACTGCTACTGATTCCTGTGCTTCCACTGTAGATGCACCTAAGTGAGGCGTCGCAATCACTTGCGGCAATGTTAACAGCTTATGGTCTGTTGCTGGCTCTTGTACGAATACATCCAGTGCGGCACCTGCTACTTTACCTTCAACAATCGCATCGTATAGATCATCTTCGTTAATGATACCGCCGCGAGCACAGTTGATAATACGGACACCGTCTTTCATAATGGCAAAACGCTCTTTATTAATGATGTTGCGAGTTTCAGGTAAAAGTGGCGTATGAACAGTTACAAAGTCTGCTGCTGCACATACTTCGTCAACAGTACCTTTTGTAATCCCTAATTCTTTAGCGCGATCTTCAGTTAAAAATGGGTCATAGGCGATTACGTCCATACGTTGACCTTTTGCACGGTAAGCTACTTCAGCACCGATACGTCCCATTCCGATTACACCTAATGTTTTGTTTTTAAGTTCAACCCCAACATAAGACTTGCGATCCCATTTGCCGTTTTTCAGTGTGTTGAATGCTTGCGGAATAAAACGGGCAAGAGATGTCATCATTGCAATTGTATGCTCAGCCGCAGAGTTCGTGTTCCCGTCTGGAGCGTTTACGACAATAATTCCGTATTCTGTTGCGGCATTTAAATCGATGTTGTCAACACCTACACCGGCACGCCCGATTAACTTCAAGTTTTTCGCTGCTTCAATCACTTCGCGTGTAACGGTTGTTTGAGAGCGGACAAGCAATACATCCACATCTGCAATTCGTGCTATTAATTCTTCAGGGGCTAACCCTGTATCAACGATGATATTTAAGTTTAATTCAGTTTCTTGACGCAGCGGGAAAATACCGTCATCACTTAATGGATCTGCAATAAATACGTTGATTGTTTTTGTTGCCTTTTCGATTAATTGTGTTGCTGTCATTATAATCTCTCCTTAAAATTTACTAATATTTTTTTAAATAACTATAAAAAAAAGCCTTCCGTCCCTTACGAATAACGTAAGGGGCGAAAGGCATTCTATAAACAAATCGCGGTACCACCCTTATTCGTTGCCTACTATATGAAAAATAGTCATACAACCTTATCAATATGCGTAACGTGCATGAGACGGAATAGCTTACTTTGGATTTTCGGCTACTCTATTCAAGAGTGGAACATATTTAGCGTATACACTGGTTTACACCGACCACCAGCTCTCTTTGCTATACAAAACTAAATAGTATGTCTCTATCACAATATTTTTTCGTTTTTAAATTTGATAACATCATAAACCCGATTGTTCATCTTTGTCAACGGAATTTTCAAAATTAATAAATAATTAGTGAATTAATTAGCAAATAAGTGCTTGTTTTACGAACGATATTTAGGGAATCTAAATTAAATGTTCGTATTTCGGAAAAAGAATGAAAGCGCTATCGGTATTGATTTGAAGGGATTTGTTTGAATTTACAGAAAAATTACGAGTCATAGCATTTATCGGAAAAATAATGATTTTACTATTTCAATAAAATTTTGTCGTAATTTAAATTTTCAATGCTCTAAAGAAAAATAATTAGAAGGGGAAATAAAAAATACAACGAAATTGTATAACAGGTGCACTGACAAAGGGGGAGTAGAAAATGCATTATGATGCAATCGTAATCGGAGCGGGGTTAGCAGGATTAACTGCAGTTTGTCAGCTCATAGATGCTCGAAAAAAGGTATTGCTTGTTGATCAGGAGCCCGAGAATTCAATCGGGGGTCAGGCATTTTGGTCATTTGGAGGACTGTTTTTAGTAGATACTCCCGAACAGCGAAGGTTGGGTATAAAAGACAGCAAGGAGCTCGCATGGCAAGATTGGCGCGGCTCTGCAGGGTTTGACCGATTAGAGGATGAGGATTACTGGGCATATGAATGGGCAAAGGCTTATGTGGATTTTGCAGCGGGAGAAAAATATGATTGGCTAAAATCGCAAGGCATTCAATTTTTTCCGGTTGTAGGATGGGCAGAGCGCGGGGGTGCTTTAGCAGGCGGACATGGAAATTCGGTTCCCCGCTTTCATATCGTTTGGGGAACTGGCCCCGCGATTGTAGAAGCATTTTCAAGTAAAGTATTGCAGGCTTCGGAAAATGGTTTAATCGATTATTTGCCGCGCCGCCAAGTGACAGGATTAATGACTGAAGATGGGGCTGTTACGGGCATTCAAGGGAATATTTTAGATAATAGTATCATACGCCGCGGGGAAGAAAGTTCCAGAGAAGTCATCGGAACATTTGAATATACGGCAGATGCAGTCGTAGTAGCAAGCGGTGGTATCGGAGCGAATTTAGAACTTATCAAAGAAAATTGGCCGTCACGACTAGGTACGCCGCCGGAAAATATGGTGTCCGGCGTACCTGCATTTGTAGATGGAAAAATGCTCGAAATTACCGAACGGGCAGGCGGGCGTATCGTCAATCGAGACCGTATGTGGCATTATACGGAAGGATTGAAAAACTGGGATCCGATATGGGAAAACCATGGAATCCGTATACTACCAGGCCCTTCATCGATGTGGTTTGATGCAACAGGAAACCGTTTCAAAGCACCGAACTTTCCCGGCTTTGATACACTCAGCACACTTGAAGCAATTCAAAAAACAGGGTATGACTATTCCTGGTTTATTTTGACGGAAAAAATAATCGAGAAGGAATTTGCATTATCCGGCTCTGAGCAAAATATGGATTTGACTAATAAAAGTATAAAGGACGTGCTGAAGCGTGTTTTACCAGGACCGCCTAAAGCCGTTCAGGCATTCAAAGAAAACGGGGAAGACTTTGTCATTGCGGATAGCTTAAAAGATTTAGTCGATGGTATGAACAAACTGGCAGGCAATGATTTGCTGGATTTTATGCAAATTAAAGAGCAGATTTTAGCAAGGGACCGTGAAATTGAAAATACTTTCTCAAAAGATGCACAAATTAATGCACTGCATGGAGCAAGAAACTATATTGGTGATAAATTGATCCGTGCAGCGAAACCCCATAAGATTCTGGATCCGAAAGCCGGACCGTTAATTGCGGTACGTTTAAATATACTCACAAGAAAAACATTAGGGGGATTACAAACCAATTTAAACGGGCAAGTACTAAATGACGAGGGCAACCCTGTCCAAGGACTATTTGCGGCAGGAGAAGTCAGCGGTTTTGGCGGCGGTGGTGTACATGGCTACCGTTCATTGGAAGGCACATTTTTAGGCGGGTGCTTATTTACGGGCTTGCAGGTCGGTAAATATTTAGCCGCTTTCAATCCTGTACCGAACAAAGCCAAAGCATTGGAAGTATGAAAATAAAGGAGTTATGAAATCATTTGTCGAAATGAATGGTTATTCATAAATGAGGGGTGTATACAATTGAACTTTGAAACAATTAAGCTGGAAATTGCGGAGCGAAAAGCAACATTAACATTAAATCGCCCGAATGCCATGAATGCAATGGATTTTACAATGATGCGCGAGTTGGCGGACTGCTTTGAAGCGCTACATAATGAAAAGGATATTCAAATTCTTATCATTAGAGGGGAAGGGAGAGTCTTCTCTGCTGGCGGCGATGTAAAAATGATGGTTTCATCAGATGACTTTTCTGATTTCGGAACGATTATGGAAGACATTTCACGTTTAGTGAAAGCTTATTATACACTTCCGATGATTACGATTGCTCAAATTCATGGAGCTGCAGCCGGATTAGGATTTAGCCTGGCATTAGGAAGCGATATCATTGTGGCGGAGCAATCGAGTAAATTGGCGATGAACTTTATCGGAATCGGTTTAGTTCCTGACGGTGCCGGACACTTCTTTATGAAGGAACGTCTCGGAACACCAAAAGCGAAGCAAATGATATGGGAAGGAAAAGTGTTAAACGGTGATGAAGCGTTAACATTAGGACTCATTGATTATAATGTGGAGGATGGTCAGGCACCGGTAACTGTGGACCAACTTGTCGGCAAGCTGCTGGCATCACCGATTTTGGCGAAGATCGAAACAAAGCTGATCTTGCATAATGCGAACCTGCCTGTGTTGGAGCAAATACTGGAAGGCGAATCGGCAGGGCAGGTGAAAATGCGCCAGACGCAAGACCATTTAGAAGGCATTCAGGCTTTCATAGGAAAGAGAATGCCACAGTTTGAAGGGAAGTAAATATTGTCGGAGGATACTGGTGCAACAATGCTGGTGCCTCCTTTTTTATTGGGGAATAAAATATTACTGTACAACATTACCGAATGCTTATATGATAGTGAAAGACGAAAAATGGAGGTAACTTCATGGACCAAATTTGGCTATCAGACAACCGGCGACATTTCGTACACAATGTGTATTGTCCCAATGTAAATGATGCGATTGCAATTTGCGAAATTGAATTAAAACAGCTGGATCAGGAACATAGTAATTACTTGGAAGTCCCGTTCGAGCAATATTATGAAATACATGCCCATTTTGATAATAGCGATATTATTAAACAAGGTGCATTCACATATGAGCAAGTTCGTCACATATTAGATGCTGGAAATATCCATAATTTAGTAATTGATGAAAGAGGCTGCATCGATTTTAAGAAAGAAACAATCGGAATGAGTACCGCAATTTCTTTCGCCCAAAGTAAGTGGAATGGTGCAGAGCGAAGTACCGCAGTTGAAAATGCTGTACTGACAGGTTTAACAGTTATAGGGGAACCATTTGCCGAAGAAATCATCAAAAAGCAAATCGATAACCTGAATATTGTTGACCATATTGAACTGGATGAAGGCATTTCAAGTGCCGTAAAGAAAAACGGTGCAAAAGCAGTAGTGAAAAAGATGGCTAGTACGGCCACGAAAAAGGCGATGTACAGCTCTGTTATTGCTAAAAAGACCATCACCTTACTCAATGCAAATGTAGTAACAGGAGCAATTGTAACAGGTGTCATGTCGAGCGTAGATATCATTCGGATGATTAAAAACCAGATGTCTCCGGCGCAACTATTTAAAAATATTTCCAAAACGGCTGCAAGTGTTGCCGGGAGTATTATCGGTTTAATCGTAGGTGGGGGAGTCGGCCTGTCAATTCCGAATGTTAGTACAACTGTCATTAGCTTAATCGGCGGTATCATCGGTCTTATTGTAGGGAGTATACTGACGACGACGATTGTCAAAAAAGTGCTTGATCTATTTATAAAAGATGACGCGGTTAAAATGCTGGAAATTTTTAATGAGGAACTTGTTGATTTAGTGGAGCAATATTTGCTAAATGAAAAAGAGCTCCAGCTCGTGTTAAGTGATTTTAATGAATTGTATAATATGCAGGAAGAATTCCGGAAGATGTATGCGACAGAAGATCGTACGGCATATGCCAGAGCTATGATTGAAAAGGAATTGAATCGGATTGTCCGGCTGCGCATGTATTTACAAGTGCCCACAAACGAAGAGCTCTATGTGGCGATTAAACGTTTAGTAAAATAAGAAGGTGCCCTGAATTTTCAGGGCACCTTCTCGTTTATCCCGCACTGGCGGGAGGTCAACTACCGGTAAAATCCGGATTGAAGTTTCACTATGTAATTTTAATTTTAGACGTGGAATAAAATTAATTTACCCGATGAGTTAACTAATCGGTGAGTTTTTTCAGCAATACCTTTTTCTTCGATTTGCTTTTGACCTTCGATTTTTGCAGCATCATCGTTTGCGAAATTCCACACTTCATCAAATAATGTTTCCCCAGTTTTTTCAAATGCAGTAAAACGATAATTCTCCATTTAAACCACCCTTTATAAGCAAGATAATATAATTATACTAGAAGTTTTTAGAAAATTCACGAAGCAGCCACCATTATACGAGAAATATTTGTACTTTATGAACTGTTCATGAACAATTTAATTCACCGATTAATACCCGGATTTTGAATTTGTTAAACCCTATTTTGCTAAAAAAATTTAGCTTTCGGTAGTGGAATAGCAATTGATTGTCTTTTAATCGATAAATAACGCATATACATGTTACAATAAATCGTAATAGAGTTATAAAGGGGCGATTACTTGTGAATGGAATTACAAAACTCCAACCTGGTGAACAAGTGGACCAATATTTATTGATAAAAGAAGCAAAAAAAGGCGTAACGACTGTCGGCAAGCCTTTTATGTCACTAATTTTACAGGATCGTAGCGGCGATATTGAAGCGAAGCTATGGGATACAAACGAAGAACATGAAAATCTGTACCGTGCACAGGTAATTGTAAAAGTTGGGGGAGAAATTCACGACTATCGTGGAAAAAACCAACTGCGTGTGAAACAAATCCGACCTGCACGTGATGAGGAAGGCATTCAAATCAGCGATCTTTTACCGACATCTGCTGTGCCGAAAGAACAGTTATTTGAAGAGCTTACACAATATTTCTTTCAAATTCAAAATCCGAATATATCACGTATTACACGCAATCTTACAAAAAAATACCAAGATCAAATCCTGATTTATCCTGCAGCAACTAAAAATCATCATGACTATGCGTCAGGCTTGCTTGACCATGTTGTATCAATGCTGAAATTAAGTGAAGCAATTTGTGACCTATATCCGACGCTGAACCGTGATTTATTATATGCGGGCGTTATTTTGCATGATATCGGTAAGGTAATTGAACTGAGCGGTCCGGTAGGTACAATGTACACGGTGGAAGGCAATCTGCTTGGTCATATATCCATTATGGTCAACGAAATTGGTCAAGCTGCCAATGAGCTGAAAATCGAAGGGGAAGAAGTGATGCTTCTTCAGCATTTAGTGTTGTCACATCACGGAAAAGAAGAGTGGGGCAGCCCGAAAAAGCCTATGATTCAGGAAGCGGAAATTTTGCACTATATCGATAATATCGATGCGAAGATGAATATGCTGACACGTGCCCTTGACAAAACGAAGCCTGGCGAATTTACAGAGCGTCTATTCCCATTGGATAACCGCTCATTCTACAAGCCGATGATTTAAGCTGGCAGGTTTTTGATAGACGATAATAACAGAGATATACTTGATGGATTTAAAAATAAGGCCGTTCAAATTCTAAACAAATTTGAACGGCCTTTAACTATGAGATTGAATACTATTGATTATCCTGCTGGAATTTCACCATGAAATCAGCTAGGGCTTTGCATGTTTCGACTGGGACAGCGTTGTAAGTAGAAGCGCGGCAGCCTCCTACAGAACGGTGACCGTTTAAACCGACAAATCCGGCTTTTTTTGCTTCGGCAAGGAATTTTTTCTCCAGTTCTTCATCTGCTACACGGAACGTAATGTTCATCAATGAACGTGAATCTTCCGTTGCATGGCCGAAGTAGAAGCCGTCCGAATTATCGATGACATCATAAATATATTTCGCCTTTTCTTCATTTCGCTGCTCGATCGCCTCTAAGCCACCTTGAGCTTTCACCCATTTCAATACTTCACCTAACATATAAATACCGAAAGTAGGAGGCGTATTGTACAATGAGTTATTTTTTGAATGTGTTGCGTATTTCAGCATTGTCGGGATATTTGAATTTGCCTTTTCAAGGAAATCTTTACGGATGATGACAACCGTTACACCTGAAGGACCTAAGTTTTTCTGTGCACCCGCATAGATCATGGCGAATTTCGATACATCAATTTTTTTCGATAAAATATCTGAAGACATGTCCGCAATTAGCGGAAGTTCACCAGTAGTGGGGAACGTTTTCCACTGTGTTCCGAAAATTGTATTGTTTGATGTTAAGTGAAGGTATGCTGAATCTTTACCGATTTGGATATCCGAAAGAGCCGGGATATTTTTGTAGTTATTGTCTTTAGAGCTTGCTGCCTCTACAGGTGTCCCAAATAACTTCGCTTCTGCAAAAGCTTTTTCTGACCATGCTCCTGTCTGGATATAGCTCGCCTTTTGTCCTTCGCTTAAGAAGTTCATTGGAATCATTGAAAATTGAAGGCTTGCTCCGCCTTGTAAAAATAGTACCTCATAGTTATCAGGGATTTCATATAACTGGCGTAAATTTGCAATCGCTTCATTATGTACTTCTTCAAATGCAGCGCTGCGGTGGCTTAGCTCCATTACAGACATACCGGTACCTTTGAAATCTACGAGCTCCGCCTGTGCTTTTTGTAAAACTTCTAATGGTAATGCCGATGGACCAGCATTAAAGTTAAATGCGCGTTTTGTTGTTACTGTCAATGCAATCACTCCTGAATGTAATATTGGAATATATAAATTGATAATATACCCTTTCGGCACAAATATGTGAAAATTCTTGAAATTAATTTTTTAATAAACAAAAAAGAGAAGAACTTATTGAAAATATATAGATTTTTGTCACAAAGGAAAAGGGAATGTTCGTGTTTTGGGCCAATTTACTTTTATAGTCTTGTTTATAAACAGGAACTATGCGAGGATAGAGGGGATGAAATACAGGAGGTAAATTAATCATGGAACAATTACCGAAATGCCCGGAGTGCGGTTCAGAGTATACGTATGAAGATGGTCAAAATTATGTGTGCCCGGAATGTGCGCATGAATGGTCTCAATCAGCGGAAACAGTAGAAGAAGGATTAGTCGTACGCGATGCAAACGGCAATCTGTTGGCTGATGGGGATACCGTAACAGTTGTAAAAGATTTGAAAGTAAAGGGAAGCTCCTCTACATTAAAAATCGGTACACGTGTGAAAAATATCCGACTTGTAGAAGGCGACCACAATATTGACTGTAAAATCGACGGTTTTGGTGCAATGAAGCTGAAATCGGAATTCGTGAAGAAAAACTAAAAAAATGCGGGGCCCGTTATAGGCCTCGCATTTTTTATTATATATCAACGATTATTCAGCTTTGAAGCCTGCAAATGCGTCTTTTAAATCTTTGTCTTTCACTTCAATATCAGCATCGTTAATTAACTCAGCCATTTTTGCGTTCCAATCCGCTTTTGAAGCTGCGATTGATTCACGGATTTCTTCTTTTTTGTCTTCAAGTTTACCGTAATCTTTAACATCACGTTTTTCAGTCACTTGGATGATGTGGAAACCG
Source organism: Solibacillus sp. FSL W7-1436 (assembly GCF_038007305.1). Classification (NCBI taxonomy): domain Bacteria; kingdom Bacillati; phylum Bacillota; class Bacilli; order Caryophanales; family Caryophanaceae; genus Solibacillus; species Solibacillus sp. FSL W7-1436. The sequence goes on along the minus strand of NZ_JBBOWV010000001.1, from coordinate 769,769 downwards.
TGTTCGGATTGTACAGGTTCACTGATTTCGTCTACTTCCAATGCATATGCAGCATCGTTGAATTCAGGCACCATTGTACCTACTGTAAACCAGCCTAAATCTCCGCCTTGTGCGCCAGAACCTGGATCAGTTGAGAATTCTTTCGCTAATTCAGCAAAATCTTCCCCAGCATCTAATTTAGCTTTAATTTCTTTTGCAGTCTCTTCATCTTCCACTAAAATGTGGCGAGCGTTTAATTCTTGAGATGCCTGGTTGTAGTACTTTTCGATTTCCTCGTCAGTTACTTCAACATCTTTTAAAGCTTTTTCTTGTAACAAAGTGAAACGAATATTAGTTTTCAACGTTTCTTCCGTTAAATTGTTCTGAGCCAAAATCGCCTCATAGCTTTCGCCATACTGCTCTTTTACACCCTTCAATTCTTCTTCGATTTCCTCATCTGTTACTTTATATTTATCGTTTAAAATCTGTTCAACTACTACTTGCTGCAGTAATTGGTCACCAGCGATGTCCTTCATTGAATTATAAAATTCTTCTTGAGTGATATCGCCTACGCTTGTTGATACAACAACTTCATCTCCAGGATTACTGCATGCAGCTAAACCGATTGAAGCAGCAACTGTTAATGCAAAAATGGTCTTTTTCATTTGAATACGCTCCTAACTTAACTTTAATGCAATTGTAACTATAACATAAACGATTTAAAAACAAAATGGTTGCATGTGAAGAGCGCCTAAGTTTTGTAACAACAAGTGCATACGATATTGAGAGAAAGAGAGAAGGGAGGTGTCAATATGGGTGGCGGAGGTTACAACGGCGGCGGCTACGGCTCTGGCTTTGCTCTTTTAGTTGTATTGTTTATCTTGTTGATTATTGTAGGTGCAGCTTTCATCTACTAAGAAAAAAAGGTGCGTTAAAAGTCATTACGGCTTTTAACACACCTTTTCCAATTATTAAAGTTTGGACCAAAAAATTTATTACATAAAAAAATTCAATTTTAAACGGCTAGCAGTACTTCAACATACATGCTTACAAGTAAAATCGTAATCAGTACATTGATCGTACGGAAAATTTTTGGCTGTTTTTCTTCTGGAATTTCACGTCGACTGCATAATGCGGCAGTCATTCGATTTATTTGGAATAAGTATATTACTGAGAATAAGATTACAACAAGTAGTAACAAATTTATTCCTCCCCTCTAAAGCATCAGTAAAAACCTAAATATCAAGCGGAACTAAAATTTCATAACCCCTTGGCGTTTCTTCAATTATAGCATTGTTTGGTGCATACATTAAATTTTTCACATATAAAAAATCCATAAGACAGATACAGCAGTGGAATGCGAGCAAAGCGCTAAAATAATGCGCATATTCGGGAAAGTAAATGCCCCCGGTGATCAATGCAGCATTAATAACAACAAAAGGTGTTAAAAGTGCGAAAATGTAAGACTTTTTTGGAATGCCATTCTGCAGACGCATCCGGACAATCGGCATGAAATGTTGAATTTTAAAGCGAATGACGAGTGATTTTCTATGTTGAAACAGAGCGAAATAATGTAATAATTTATGCATAGGATAAATAAAAGGTATTACTAATAAAACTAACCATAAATGGCGATCGATATGCTTACCGTTAAAATTAAAACTAAATGCAATGTATGAAAAGCAGAATACAAGGATGAAAAGGGTGATTGCCAGTAATACAAGTCTTCCCGTACCGTATTCGCGCTCAATGTTGATCGTTTTCCAACAATGCATAAGAGCCCTCCTAAAATATTATGGAAAAGGACTTATTATGCTTTTCCATTAACCTAACATTATTAAACATAAAACTAACTATAATAAATAAAAAAAGAAATGTCATCAATTTAAATTGGCGACATTTCTTGTTAAATATATTTTATAAAGTTGTGGTAATTGACGGCTTTCCTTTGTCATCGATTGTTTCTTTGAAGTTAAAGAAAGAACGTTCGAATATTTCGATGAAGTCATCCCCGTAAATATTGCGGATAACAGCCATTACATCCAAAAACTCCGGGAAACGTCCGTAAAGTTCTTTTAATGGCAATGCACCTGTCAAAATTGTATGTTCTGTATCGTGATAATGATCATACATACGCAGGATGAGTTCTGCACCTTTATCAGTCAACTCAACATATGTATTACGTTTGTCTTCATCACGTTTTGAGAAAGTAAGTAATCCACGTTCTTCTAATTTCTTTGAAAAGTTGAAAGCGGTAGATACATGCATGACACCAAATTTAGCTACATCTGAAATGGAAGCACCTTTCAAATGATATGAAATCCATAAAATATGGTGTTCATTAATATTCAAATCAAAAGGTTTAATCCATGTTTGCCAATCTTTTTCGATAGCTTTCCATAGTGCTTTCGAAAGTTGTGCGACTCTTTGGCTAAATAACATAGCCTCACGTTGCGAGTATAAATCTTCTGTCAAAGCAATCACCTTCTTCTTTCATTTACGTTTTAAAAATATTATAGCAATAAAAGAAAAGACTTTAAAGTTAGAAAAATGGAATAATTCAACATTGGTTGATTTATGCTATAAAAAAGTAAATTTAAGATTAATTTGACTGCTTTTGAAATTTGAATTAGTTCAAAAGTTATAGCTTGAAATTACTGTTCATTACTCGTTATTTCTATTTGAAGGAATATTTTTCTCGATTTCACTGATAGAATTCTGTAATTTCTCTATTTCTTGTTTTAGATTTATTGTTTCCGGTTCAATCTGAGTTTTGAAATTTGAGAAATTATCCTTTAATTCATTTACTATACTGGGCATACTATTTTGTACTTCTGCTTTTAAAGTTGTAATCGATTGCTTTACATTATTCAGTTCATGTTGAACGTCCTGGAGCTTTGATTTGGCGTTTTTTGTATTTTCCAATAGATTTTGTCTTAAATTTGTTCCTGATTGTGGTGCTGTAAATAAAACGACAGCTGCACCGCTAACGATACCTGTTGTAATACCAAGTAAAAATGATTTTGCTTTCATATTGATAACCTCGCTTTTTTTATATATTTGTTATCCAAATCTTTTTCCAAATCCATCTTTCGATAAACATTGGAAAGACCGAATGAAGGTATTAATAGAAAAACCAGCATTTTCAATTACGAAAAAGATGCTGGCCATAGTCTCCTTAAAGGAGCAATTATAAGTGTGATTTAATTTCCTCGGAAAGTGTAGACAGCACATCCGGCGGGAATTCCTGTGAACGACCATTCCAGCTGACAACCAGTCCATCTTTTTCATCATAGCGCGGAACGAGATGCAGATGGTAATGGAAAACAGTTTGACCTGCTTCTGCACCGTTGTTATTGATCGTATTCATACCAGCCGGGTTAAAAGCAGCTTTAATGGCATTAGCCACTTTCGGGGCAGCAGCATATAAATTACGTGCTACATCTTCCGGCATTTCAAATAGATCTTTGCAATGCGTTTTCGGTATTAACAATGTATGACCTTTTGTTAACGGGGCAATATCCATGAAGGCAAAAGTATGCTCATCCTCATAAACTTTAATACTTGGAATTTCACCGGCAATGATTTTGCAAAATAAGCAATCACTCATCTTATTTATCGCTCCTTTTTTATTTTTGATTTTCACCATTAGAAGTTAGAAAATAATGTTATTGTAAATTGAGGGATACAGGGCGGTAAATTCTCACGAAAAGCATCCGCCTGCAATAAAAATCAACTGTACAACCCCAATTTATGGTGAAGATACTATTATTTTTCTTTATTCTATCATAGATTATTCGGAAAACTACTTTCTTATATGAAGGATTTATTTTTTGTTCTCTGAATTGAGTGTTGCATTCAGTGTTCAATTTTATTCGCTTTTGATAAACTAAATTTTAGAAAAGAGGAGTGACGACTGTGACAATTTTACAACTGCAAAATGTAACAGGTGGTTATACGAGAAAGCCTGTTATTCAAGATTTATCATTTGAAATTAACAAAGGGGAGCTCGTTGGATTAATCGGCCTTAACGGTGCCGGGAAAAGTACAACGATCAAGCATATTATTGGCACGCTCTTACCGCGCTCTGGAGAAATTCGTTTAAACGGTGTGACGCTGAAGGAAAATTTGGACAAGTACCGATCAAGTTTCTCCTATATTCCGGAAACACCCGTACTATATGAAGAATTAACATTAAAAGAACATTTACAGTTAACGGCAATGGCCTATGGTTTAGATGAAAGAACGTTGGAAAAGCGCTCCGAAGTTTTATTGAAGGAATTCCGTATGGAAAAGCGATTAAACTGGTTCCCGTCGCACTTTTCAAAAGGGATGCGCCAGAAGGTAATGATTATGTGCGCATTTTTAGTCGATCCAAGCCTGTATATTATCGATGAGCCGTTTGTCGGATTGGACCCGCTTGGCATTCAGTCATTGCTTGACCAAATGGATGATAAAAAACGTGCAGGTGCATCGATATTAATGTCGACACATATTTTATCGACTGCAGAAAAACATTGTGACCGCATCATTTTGCTTCACGAAGGTCGGGTACGTGCACAGGGGACTATGAATGATTTACGCAAAGCGTTCAATATGCCGACTGCGACACTGGATGATTTGTATATTGCGATGACAAAGGAGCAGGACAATGAACAGCATGCATAGTGTATGGGCTAAGCGCTTCGAGCATTACATCGGCGAAGTGATGAAGTATATGCGCTTCGTCTTTACAGGGCATATTGCGATTGTCCTTGTCTTTATCGCGGGGGCAGGTGGCTATCAGTACAGCGAATGGCTGAAGGTCGTGCAGCCGGATTTCCCGGCAGAGTGGCTCATTGCCATTATAGTAGGGGGATTAGTGGCATTCAGCAGACCTGTCACATTGCTGAAAGAACCCGATCAAGTATACTTGCTGCCGCTGGAAAGCCAAATGCCGAACTATTTTAAAAAGGCGATGAACTGGACATTTTGGTCACAGCTGTTAGTGCCGGTCGTTCTGTATATAATAGCGATTCCGCTGTTGAAAGAGGTTACAACACTCAGCGTGGGTGAAATTTGGCTGACTGCTGCATTTATCGCAGTGTTGAAATTCATTAATGTTCGCGCCGAATTCAACTACCGCTATGCAAATCGTGGTAATGCCATTTTACTCGACCGGTTTGTACGGGCAATCGTATCGATTATCGGGATTCAAATGACATTGACAGACGGTTTGCTGGGCATCGTATTTCTTATTATGATGGCTTACTATACATTTACATTGAAGAAAAAAGTACAGGATAATCCAGTGCCTTACGAGCATTTTATTAAGCTTGAGCAAAACCGCATGATGCGTTTTTACCGCTTTGCCAACTACTTCACAGATGTCCCGCATTTAAAGGGTTCTGTAAAGCGTCGTGCATGGCTTGATATTGCGTATAAAGCGATCAGCTATAAAAAGGAAAACACACAGGCCTATTTAATTTACCGTACGTTTATCCGGACAGATGACCATTTTTATTTATGGGTACGGTTAACGGCGATTTCAGCTGTTATTGCGATGTTTATTTCGATTCCATTTGTAACTTGGATCGTTGCAGGAGCACTGGCATTTGCGACAACACTTCAGCTTAAGTATGCGCTTATGTCTGCAGGAGATTTCCGTATGGACATGCTTTACCCGATCCCGCGCGATACGAGAAAACAGGCTGTCGCAAAACTGCTTCGCCAACTGAGCATTGTACAGGCCATTATCGTGACACTTTGTGCAATGACGCAGCCGCAGTTTTACATCATTCCGGTTGTCATTATTGCAGTGAGTGAACTGACGATGAGAATGTCAAAATAAAAAAGCGTCCGCCTTTATAGAAGGTGGACGTTTTTTTATTTTGACTATTAAATTTTACCCCCAAGGCACTCCTACTACTACGAATAGTAACCAAGCTGCAAGTGGACCAATTACAATGAAAATACCCGACATTACTAATAGTTTACGGAAGAAAGAACGTTCTTCGCTTGGCTTACAGTTTGATAAAAGTAATGCACCATTAGTAGAGAATGGGCTTAAATCTACGATACTTGAAGAAATTGCAATTGCAGCCACTACACCAGTAGAAGATATAGTTGGATCTTCCAAAATAGGTGTTACTAAAGGAATGATGGCTGCTAGGAATCCAGTTGTTGAAGCGAAAGATGAAATAATCCCGCCTGTATAAGAAGCTACTAGTGATGCGACATATGAATTGTTTAAACCGGATATTAAGTCAGTCATATAGTCGATAGAACCGATAGCATCAAGAACACCTACATACGTTACGATACCTGTTACCATCAAAATTACTGGCCAAGGAATGGCTTTAACAACTTCAGTTTGTAATGAAGGACGCATGAACGCCAAAATTAAACCGATTGTAAATGCAGAGAAGCCCATATGAAATTCCAAGAATAATGCCATATAAATTAATACACCAATACCGATTAAAGTAGCAGCTTTATACCAATCTAGTTTTACATTGTCAAAAATATTTTCTTCTTCTTCAAACTCTTCGTCAGATGCATACGCAGCAGCAGTACGAAGTTGAGCATCAGATACATTTTTTGAACTTAGCTTGAAGTTTTTAATCCCGCCTAAAACAACAAACACGATTAAACCGACTACAAAGCAGAATAATAAAACGTTAACCATTAAAATGACAGGTTCATGCGGTAAACCACGGCTTTCTAATACGCCTTTAACAATAAGGCCGAATAAGTTTAAGGGTGAAAATGCGCCTGCTGTTAAACCGACAATTAACAAAGTTCCCATCATTAATGCATTAATTTTAAATTTATAGGCTAGACGTAAAACTAAAGGAGCTAAAATTGAAGCTAGTGCTACAACAGATGTTCCAAGCGCAGCTAGTGCTGTGCCCAGGAAGAAAACTACCCATGGAATTAACCCCAAATTTCCTCTTACTAACTTTAAGCCCCAACTTGCGATTAAATCGATTGTCCCATTTTTTTGAACAATGGAGAACATAAACGTAATCCCCGTTAATAATACAAATAAATCTGCCGGGAATACGCCGAGAACAGCTTTAGTTTCCATGCCGGAAACAAGAACGCCAATAACAAAAGCAGCTACAAAACCAAGAACACCAATATTTACGGGGAAGATTGAACCAATGATGAACATACCGACTAAAAAGATAATAGCGAATAATTCCAAACTCATTTTAATTCCTCCTAACTAATTTGTCTTTTGTACTGAGGTTGAGTAGTGCTTGAGACGTTATTTCTATATAGTTTTTCTATTTCGTCCAACGTATAGCCAATTTCCTCAAGTATCTCGGTAGAATGCTGACCAAGCAATGGTGGGGGAGACGTTATTTCTCCAGGCGTATCTGAAAGCTTGATTGGAATCCCTGTTAACTGCAAATCACCAATTGTTGGGTGAGGAACAGATTGTACCATTTCTCGATCATGGACATGTTCGTCTTGGAATAGTTCCTCGAAGTTATAAATAGGTCCTGCCGGAATACCATGAGATTCAAATAAATTAATCCACTCTTTAGAAGTTTTTGACTTAAATTTCTCTTGTAATATAGCAATTAGTTGAGTTCGATTACGAACCCGATCATTATTTGTTTTATAGTTAGGATGATGGATTAAGTGTTTTAAATTTAAAAAATTGCACATTTTTTCCCAAAGTGAATCATTTCCTACCCCGATATTGAAATAACCGTCTGAAGACTCAAAGGCTTGATAAGGAACGATTGATTGATGGGCATTTCCTAAAGGTTTTGGATTTTCTCCGGTAGCTAAAAATCCGGTTGCCAAAAATGTTTGCCAACTAATCATCGTATCCAGTAAGGAAGCGTCCACCCACTGACCTTTACCGGTTTGGTTACGGCTATTCAATGCTAGTAATATCCCAATAATGGCCCACATTCCAGATCCAATATCTGCTATGGAAAAGCCTGCTTTTACTGGGGCACGGCCATCTTCACCAGTAACAGACATTAAGCCTCCCATTCCTTGAGCGATAACATCATAACCAGGTTTATTTGAATAACGCCCAGTTTGGCCAAAGCCTGATATAGATGCTAATATTACTTTAGGATTAATTTCTTTCAACACTTCGTAACCAAGACCGAATTTTTCCATTTGGCCTGGTCTGAAATTTTCAACGACCACATCGGCATTTTTCAGTAATTTGATAAATATTTCTTTTCCTTCAGGAGATTTTAAGTTCAGGACTAAACTTCTTTTATTCCGGTTTACACTCAAATAGTATGCGCTTTCATTTTCGAGAAATGGAGGTCCCCATTTCCTCGTGTCATCTCCTTCAGGGGATTCGATTTTAATAATATCTGCTCCCATATCACCCAGAAGCATGGTACAGTATGGTCCGCTTAATATTCTTGTTAAATCTAGCACTCTTATTCCTTCAAGTGGTTTTGTCATAATCATCCTCCTTAATCATTGAAAATGTTGTTGATGAGGATGTTACAATAAACAAAATTTTCTGTCAAATGAGTATTTTATTCTCGTTTATTCTTTGTTTTTGTTTGGTTAATAATCGTATTATAGCTATAGTAAGAAAAAATCACTTTATATAAAGGCTTAAGTATTTCCAATATGTAGAAAAGAGTGGGAGCTAATGGTGCAGTTGTTTTACTGATAAAATGTATTTACAGGGATACGTAGGAGAAATTTTGCTTTTACTAATAATTTTATCCACATTTAGTGGCTACTCAAAAAACCGAAAAAAATTTTTTTTACACCTTTAAAAATTTTGAAATGAGGATTTTAATATGGAGCAAGGAAAAGAACAAAGGTCAGAGGAGCTTATCGAAAATAACTTGGAAAATTATGAACGATTGGATAATGTGAAAGAAATGCTGATCGAAATGTTTCAAAAACACGAAAATGACCAGATTATTTTTATTTGTATTGGAACTGATCAATCAACTGGAGATTCATTTGGTCCTTTTGTTGGTAAGTATTTAACTGAATCAGAATTTTCCTGTCCAGTGTATGGAACGATAGCGCATCCGGTAGATGCACTTAACTTAAAGCAAGTTGTGGAAATGGTAAAAACAAAATATGATAATCCGATTATTGTCGCTATCGATGCAAGCGTTGGAAACGAAAGGCATATTGGGAAAATATTTTTTAAACAAGGTGCATTACGTCCTGGAAAGTATGCGATGAAAGTTTTGCCTCTTGTTGGAGATTATCATTTGTCAGCTGTAGTAAATGTTCGGGATTCAATCATCAGATTAAAAAAATTACACGAAACACGATTACATTTTATTTTGCAATTATCTTTGAAAGTGGCCTCTCTTATTCTAGAAGCAAATTATTTAGCAAATACCAAAAAAGACGAGTAGAGAAATCTACTTGTCTTTTTTATTTGTTCTAAAGATAAATACAGCATTAAATACAATAAAAAATCATTTTAGAGAAAATTTTGAATTTTCTGTTGTAAATTCTGAAAATTTGTAATAGTATATTGTATACAGTATACAGTTTGGTGGTGTTCATAGTGAGAGACTATTTTAAATCAGATCAATACAATCCTTTAGCTAATTCCATTGCTCAGCAATTATTTGAGCAAATTTTATTAGGTGAATTAAAACCGAACGAAAAAATTGTCGAGACGACTTATGCCGAGAAATTTAATTTGAGCAGATCACCTGTCCGTGAAGCATTTTATTTATTGGGTACGGAAGGAATAATTGATCGGATTCCTCGAAAAGGAGCGTATGTAAGAGAATATAGCGAAGTTGAAATACAAGACTTGCTGGATGTACGTAATCAGATGGAGTATATGGCTGCTGAGAAGATCGAAAATCCTGGGAGCAATGAAAAACTATTAGAAAAAATGAAAACGATTACTGAACAGATGGCTGTATGTGAGGATATTATCGAGTATACTCATTTGAATTTCGCTTTTCATAGCATCTTGATTGAGTTTTCAGGAAGCACCATTATTCGGGATGTATACGATAAAATCAGCCTACGTTTAATGCGAATACAAGCCATTCATTTTGAATTGAGCGAATCGTTAGCGAAGTCAATTTCAGAGCACCAGGCACTATATGAAGCACTGAAAGTTGGAGATATGGAGCTTTTTAAACAGTTACTACGTACTCATACAGGCGGTGTAATTATTAATTTACGCAAATACAAATCAGGTGTTTATATATAATGTGATGACTTTTCAAAGGTGATGACAGTGTATTATGTTAAAAATTGAGGATTGGCTGCTAAGCCCAGAACTTAAGTCCTTAATAAATACATAATTACAAGTAGTTTCCGTTGAATGCTTTACAGTAATGGGAACAATACTTTTTGTGTGCAGACTGTGCTCAGCGCAGCCGCATTATAAAATTTAGAAAAAGGTAGGAGGGGTTTGTTGAAAGCGATACTATTAGACGAATTCGGAGATACAGATGTTTTAAAAGTTCAAACAGTTGAAAAACCTGTTCCAAATGACAATGAAGTACTCATTAAAGTGATTTCAACAAGTGTTAATTTTGCAGATATTAAAACTCGAATTGGGAAATATCATGCAGCAGGCCCTCCGCCTTTAATTTTAGGTTTAGAAGTTTTAGGGATCGTTGAGGAAGCGGGTACACAAGTTCAACATACAAACGTTGGAGATTATGTTATTGCATTCCCTAAAAAAGGTTCGTATGCCGAATACACTGTAGCAGATGCCATGTTGACATATCCTATTCCTGCACAACATTACAGAAAATTTCAAGGAGCTCCACTCGTAGCATTTACATCATACTATTTAATAAAAAAAGTGGCTCGCTTAGAAAAAAATGAATCAATCGTTATCCATGGAGCAGCAGGGGGAGTAGGAACAACAGCTATTCAAGTTGCAAAATGTTTAGGCGCTAAAAATGTAATAGGTACAGTTAGTAGAAGAAGTAAAGTACAAGAAGCCATAAATGCAGGTGCAGATTATGTTGTTGTTTTGGAAGAGGAAAATGCGATTGATAAAATTCTTCAATATACGAACGGACAGGGAGTCGACGTTATACTTGACTCAATTGCTGGGGAAGTGACTGAAAACTCGTTCGACTATTTAAAAAAATACGGAAGGCTTGTAATATTCGGTGATTCAAGTGGAACTCCTGCAAATATTCAATCCCATTTACTGCATTCAAGCTGTCGATCTGTTTTAGGCTATAGCATTGGTTCAATGCGTAATGATCAGCCACAGTTATTAATGGAAGTTTCAAATGAAGTAATTTCGTTAATCGCTGACGATAAAGTAAAGATTCATATTGGCGCAGAGTTTCAACTTGAAGATGCAGCACAAGCTCATCAATTTATGGAAAGTAGAAATGCTTTGGGTAAAATAATTATTCATATCAATGAAGTTTAAAAAAGCAAAAGCTAATCCCCTCTTGTTTAATAAGTAGAGATTAGCTTTTTTGCCGTTCCATAATAATCAGGTTTGATTATAAAATAAATCCGCCAATCAATAACCCGACGACGATTACTATAATAGAAGGAACTTTGAATTTTTCCAAAGCGAGATAGCTGCCGACAATCATTAAAATTGTAGGAATCAGTTTATTTGATTCGTAGGAAGACTTTGCGAAATCGAATGTTAATGTAATTAATAATACAGCGATTGCCGGTAATACAAAGCTTGATAACCGCATTACTTTAGGCGAATCTCTATATTTATGCAGGAGGTTCAATAGTGTAATCATTAAAATCAGGGTAGGGGCAACTGTTGCGAATAATGCTATAATACTCCCTAAAAATCCGCCGACTTCAAAACCGATATAGCCCGCCATCTTTGTTGCAATAGGACCGGGCAGTGAATTTGCCAAAGCAAGAAACTCACTGAATTCACTTTGCGTCATCCATCCATACCTGTCTACCACTTCATGTTCGATTAACGGGATAGAAGCTGGTCCCCCACCGTATGCCAAAAGGTTTGGTATTAAAAATGCAATGAAAATTTCCCAAAATATCATTGTGCTTTTCCTCCTTTAGCCGGCAGTGCAAATGCTAATATTAAGAGGGAAGCAATGATAATCCCAGGGTGGAGATCAAATACAACAATTGTTATAAAACTATATAAGAAAATAATAGCGCTGATTTTCAGACCTAAAGCTTTATGCGATTTTTTTAGGAAATCGAATGCATAGAGCCCCATCATAACTGTCACAATCGGTATGACCCCTTTAGACATATTATTGATAAAATCGGAGTTGCTGAATTCTTTCAAAGAATTTAATAGAATAATAATTAATAGTACAGTAGGCATGACCGAGGCAAACAGGGCATTGACTAACCCGAAAATTCCGCCTATACGGTAACCAATATAGCCTGCCATCTTTGTCGCAATCGGGCCAGGCAATGTGTTTCCGATTGATAGCACATCAGAAAAATCATCGTCTGTCATAAGTTTATATTTTTCTACCACTTCTTTGTGAAGTAATGGAATAATTGTCGGACCCCCGCCGAAGCCGAGAATTCCGGACACAAAAAAAGCTTTAAACAACTGGATTTGAATTTTCACATCATAACCGCCTTTTTATTAATTGGAAGCAGGATAGTTCGGAAAACGAAAGAATTTCTAAATATGTATTATTTTATATAAAAATGCTACGAAATACAATCGTAGCATTTTTCATAAAAGCATTATTCTTTTGAAGCTGCACTATATGTCGTAATATAAGAGGATGAGTTAAACATCGACTGCAACACTTGTGTCGTACCTTCAAAAACAGGGGCAAATGAAGTTTTATACTCATCGCTGGCTTTCCATACTTCGTAGGAAGCAGGTCCGCCCCATTGAATAATAAATAAATAGGTTTCCGCCTTAACCGGACGCAATAAACGGTAGGCAATTACAGCATCATTGGTGTTCAATGCAGGGATGACGTCGAGAGCTTTTTTCTCGAAAACCGGACGTTCATCTGACATAATGGGCATATTGAAAAAAGTAAAATAGCCCTTTTGTGTAAACTGCCCATCCTGTGCAATGACTTCAAACTTGCGGGGGACTGCGAAAATAGATTTTTTATCTGTTTCGTGCAACACCACCGAATTTCCATTTCCATGCAATAAAATTAAAGGGTGCTGTGGATTTTTTGCGATTAATTTTTCCATATAGTCAGGTGTTCCTGAAGTTACATAAAAATTCATATGACCGACCTCCTTTACACTATTATTTCCATTTATAAAGATGTTCAAGCCATTTGTCAAAAACTTCTACAGCAGAAGAGACAAATTTATGACATTTATTCAAGAAATCTATACAATTATTTATGAAAAGTTTATAGTCGATGATGGATATCAATGACGTTTTTGAGGTATAGAATAAAAAAGAATTTACTTTAAGGGGTAGAAATCAAAAATGATGAAATTTAATGACACATTATTACGTGCTGCTCGCGGTGAGCAAGTAGAACATACGCCGGTTTGGTTTATGCGCCAGGCAGGCCGTTCACAGCCAGAATATCGTGAAATAAAAGAAAAATATTCATTAGAAGAGATTACAATGCAGCCGGAGTTATGTGCATATGTGACGCGTTTACCTGTCGATCAGTACAATGTAGATGCTGCGATTCTTTATAAAGATATCGTTACCCCTTTACCAGGAATGGGAATTGATGTAAAAATAAAAGCAGGGATCGGTCCGGTTATTTCAAATCCTATCCGTTCAGCTGCTGATGTAGAAAAATTACGTGATTTCAACGCACAAGAGCATACACCTTTCGTGCTTGAAACAATTAAAATGTTAACAACAGAACAGTTAAATGTTCCGTTAATCGGTTTTGGCGGTGCTCCGTTCACGCTTGCAAGCTATATGATCGAGGGCGGTCCAAGCAAAAACTATGCTAAAACAAAATCATTCATGGTTTCACAGCCAAAAGCATGGTTTGCTTTAATGGAAAAACTGGCTGATATGATTATTGTAGATATTACAGCGCAAGTAGAAGCTGGCGCAAAGGCAATCCAAATTTTCGATTCTTGGGTTGGTGCATTAAATGTAGAAGATTACCGTATTTTCATCAAGCCGACGATGACACGTATTTTTGCTGAATTGCGCGCATTGAATGTTCCGCTAATCCAGTTTGGTGTAGGTGCATCACATTTAGTAAACGAATGGCATGACCTGCCAGTCGATGTAGTAGGTTTGGACTGGCGTTTACCAATCCGTGAAGCAGAAGCACGCGGGGTAACAAAAGCGGTACAAGGGAACTTGGATCCTACATTATTACTTGCAGACTGGAATGTAATCGAAGCACGAGCGAAAGACATTGTCGATCAAGGTTTAGCACATACAGGCGGACATATTTTCAACTTAGGACATGGTGTCTTCCCTGAAGTGGATCCGGCCGTATTAAAACGACTAACAACATTTGTACATGAATACAGCCGCGAACAAATCGCAAAGCGTTCATAATACAACAATAAATTTAAATTTGATTATTCACCGGTTTAGGTGAGAAATCTATATAGATGAAAAGTTTGCTGGAGAGCACCCAAAAACAAACGGGATGAAAACTTTTAAAACTAATAAAAATAGAAACGTGTTTAAAAACATGCAGAGGTGAACTTACATGAAAGAAGTACGCGGGTTATTAGTAATGGCTTATGGTACGCCATACAAAGAAGAAGATATCGAACGTTATTACACACATATTCGTCATGGCCGCAAACCAAGCCAGGAACATTTGGACGACTTAACAGAACGTTACCGTGCAATCGGCGGTATTTCTCCGCTTGCGAAAATGACGGAAGCACAGGCCCATGCATTATGTGCACGTTTGAACGAAGTACAGGACGAAGTGGAATATAAAGTATTTATCGGCTTGAAGCATATTGAACCATTTGTAGAAGATGCGGTAGAAGCAATGGTGAAAGAAGGAATCACTGAAGCGGTATCGATCGTTTTAGCACCTCACTTCTCAACATTCTCTATTAAATCGTACAATGGACGAGCGAAGGAAGCTGCTGAAAAATTAGGCGGTACGTTAAACATTACTTCTGTTGAAGCATGGTATGACGAGCCTAAGTTCATTGAATTCTGGAAAAATGCCGTGAATGGCGAGTTGGCAAAAATGACGGAAGAAGAGCGTGCAAATGCTTGCTTAATCGTATCTAACCACTCATTGCCGGAAAAAATCAAACTTGCGGGCGATCCGTATGAAGAGCAGTTAATCGAAACAGCGCGTTTAATTGAAGAGGCTTCTGATATTGTGAATGTTGAAGTAGGCTGGCAGTCTGCAGGACAAACACCAGAGCCATGGCTAGGACCGGATGTACAGGACTTAACGAAGGAATTATTTGAGCAAAAAGGTTATAAAGCTTTCATCTATACACCAGTAGGATTTGTTACAGAGCATTTAGAAGTGCTATATGATAATGACATTGAGTGTAAAGTTGTTTGTGACGAAATCGGTGCAAGCTACTATCGCCCGACAATGCCAAATACACATCCTTTATTCATTGATGCAATGGTAGATGCTATCAATAAAAAATTAGCGAAATAGTAGAGAGTGATGATGAGGGTGACTTTAAAAAGGAACAAGGTTGTTATCGTTGGCGGTGGCATCACTGGTTTAACGACGGCATACTATTTACAGCAAAAAACGAAGGCGCATAATTTACCGATAGATATCGTGTTGATCGAAGCGTCACTACGTTTAGGTGGTAAAATCCATACTGTTCGTCAAAATGGATATATTATCGAACGTGGGCCTGAATCGTTTTTTGATACAGGTAGCAGTGTCCGAAAGTTGGCACGTGATTTAAATATCGAACATGAGATGATTCAAAATAATTATGGTCGAACATTCATCGCAGTTGGTAGCAAGTTACACCAAATTCCGAGCAATATTCTGCTCGGAGGGTCACCTAAAATCTTCCCGTTCATGACATCGAATGTTCTATCGTTAATGGGGAAATTCCGCGCGGCAGGGGATTTGTTATTACCGAAATTACCGCATGCGGCCGACGAACCGATCAGTGAGTTTTTCAATCGGCGCTTTGGTAGAGAAGTTGTAGAAAATTTAGTTGAACCGGTGTTGGCAGGTACTTTTGCAGGTGATGTCGACCATTTAAGTATGCAATCGATGTTCCCGCAGTTTTATCAGTTGGAAAAAGAATACCGCAGTTTGCTGCTCGGTATGAAAAAAACAGGTAAAGGTATTTACGCACTCGTGGATACTCCAGGTGAACTACACTATGAATCATTTGAAAACGGGTTGGAATCATTAATTGAAACATTGGAAAATGCTTTAACCGAAGTTACGATTTTAAAAGGTTTGAAAGTGAACTCCGTTGAAAAAAATAATGATGGTACACATCTTATAGAATTGAATGATGGGGCGTCTATACAAGTAGATAAACTTGTTGTAACGACACCGTTTAATGTAGCGAAAAGGATCTTCCCGGACTCTGTCACGATGCAGCAAGTGCCGGATATGAATTATGCTACAATAGCGACGGTTACGATGGCATTTGAAAAAGGTTCGATGCAAAAATATGAAGATGCGCTTAACTTCTTCGTTTCACGCAATAGTCATTTTGCCATTACAAGCTGTACGTGGAGTCACCGAAAATGGGATAATGTCTCGCCGGATGGCCATGAACTGCTGAGGGTTTACATTGGCCGTGTAGGGGACGAATCGATTGTGGAGCTGCCTGACAGTGAAATTGAAAAAATCGTATTGCAGGATTTGGAACGGGCGGTAGGTTTGGATGCCCAGCCATTGTTGACGACAGTTGCCCGCTGGAAGGAAGCAATGCCTCAATATACAATTGGTCATGAGTCGCGCATGTCGACTATGAAAAAACAGTTTTATCAAGAGTTTCCGAATGTCTTTTTAACAGGAAGCTCCTATGAGGGAATTAGTATTCCGGACTGTGTTTTGCAAGGTAGAACGACTGCCGAGCAATTGCTCAAACAGTTGGCCGGGTCAAAATTGGCAATATAGCAATTCAATAGAATAGCTGGACGAGATGCTGCATTAAAAGGGAAACGCTTTTAATGCAGCATTTTATTTTGGGAAATTTCCTAATGGTTCACAAATTTATCTTAAATTTAGTATGCATCTGTAAGGATTTTTTAGTACGCTAATAAAGATGGGGAAAAGATTGCAATAAATTACATAAATGTTAACAAGGATGGGAGATTGTACGATGAAAAAATGGTTTTACAGTTTAGTTGCAGTACCTTTTTTACTGGTAGGGTGCGGGGATGATCCTGAAGTGGAAACACTTGATACTGCCGAGGTACCGGCAATTGTCGATGTACATATTAAAACGGCTGAACAATTGAACGCAGGGGAAATGATTCAGCTTGCGGCGCGTGTGACGCAGGATGAAGAAGCGGTAAATGATGCAAAAGAAGTGAAGTTTGAAGTATGGGAATCAGGTCTTCGCGATGAAGGGGAGATGCTGGACGGAGAACTGACAGAAGACGGAATCTATGTCGCTGACTATACGTTTGACCATGATGGTGTATACTTTATGTTTGCCCATACGACGGCGCGGGGCATGCATGTGATGCCGAAACAGAAGCTGATTGTCGGCAACCCTGATATGAGCAAAGTGCTGGATGATACAAGTTCTGATTCGATGGAACACGAAGAAGAACATAATGAAGAAAATACAGAAGAAAAAGAAGAAGATCATAACCATTAAATATTGCAATATAAGAAAAACGGTGTATAATAGTGACTGAATGACCGAAGTGTTCATTCGGTCACTTTTTGAGGAGGTGGATTTATGGATCGTCGACATGAAATTTTAATAGCTGCTACAAAATCCTTCACATTATTTGGATATAAAGCAACAACGATTGAACAAGTTGCTAAAATTGCAAATGTAGGAAAAGGGACTATTTATACCTTTTTTAAAAATAAAGAAGAGCTGTTTCAGGAAGTTGTATTCCATTTAATCGGTGAAATGAAGCGCGAAACAGATCAGTTAATCGATGTAAATGCGAGCTTTATGCAAAATGCCCATACAGCATTGATGAAAATGCTGCAGTTCCGTGAGCGTCATTTACTGTTTGCCAAACTAATAGATGAGGAAAGAGCACTGGGCACACCTGAAGTACAGCAAATGCTGTTGAAAATCGAGTCGGAAATCATTTCATACGTCTCGATGCGCATTCGCAACGGCATTGCAAAAGATGAGGTTATTGACTGTAATCCTGAGCATGTAGCCTTTTTATTGTTTAAATCGTATTTGGCTTTTATTGTGGATTGGCAGTTGACGCATAATGAACCACTCAACGAACAAGAAATTTTGACATTATTCAGCGAAACCATTTTCCGTGGTTTGGCAAAGAAAAATTAGTAGTCACTTCCTGGTGAAGTGGTTTCTTTTTACCATGAAATGACCGAATGACGATATTGGTCATATAGTTTTATAAGGAGGAAATTAGTGTGATAAAAGCAGAATGGCTGAAGATTTTTAAAACTAAGAAAATGCTTATTTCAGTTATTGCCGTTCTATTTGTTCCTGTTATGTACAGCGGGATGTTCTTATGGGCATTTTGGGATCCATATGCCAATTTAAAGGACTTGCCGGTTGCCGTTGTCAATGAAGACAAAGGTGCTGTGATGGATGAGGAAACAATGGAGCTCGGTCAAACATTGGTTGATAAGCTGATAGATAGCGAGCAATTCCGGTTTGAGGAAGTTGACGCAAAGGAAGCGGACCAAAAATTAAAGGATCAAAAATATTATATCTTAATTAAAATTCCGGAAAACTTCTCAGAGCATGCAACTACATTATTAGATGATGAACCACAAAAATTGGTTATTGACTATATTCCAAATGAAGGCTTCAACTTTTTAGGTGCACAAATTGGTGAAACTGCAATGGATCGCATTAAAGCGGAAGTAAATACGCAAGTTTCAGCAACATATGCAGAAAAGTTATTTGATTCCATTACACAGCTTGGTGACGGTTTTACCGAGGCAGCAGATGGAGCAGGGGAACTGGATGAAGGTGCCGCGAAGCTGGCGGATGGCGCTGATGAGCTGAAAGGCTATTTAGAACAATTGGCATCAAGCTCTGTTCAATTATCTGATGGTACAGACGCTTTAGTTACTGGTGCTAAAAATGCTGCGAAAGGTGCTTCCGATCTGGCGGCAGGTGTAGCCAAAATTGCTTATGGCAGCAACCAACTTGAAACAGGAGCAAAATCTGCAGCAGATGGCGCCAATACATTGCAGCAAGGTATTGAAAGCTATACGGATGGTGTTGCACAAGTAGCAAACGGACAAAAGGACATTACATCCGGTCAGGCAAGTTTAGCTGAAAACCTGAACTTATTAACACAAGGTACAGCGAATATCGATGACAAAGTAAAAGCGCTCGCAGATGGTTCAGCTAATGTAGCAGGGGGTATGGATCAGTTGGCGGGGCAACTGGAAGCGATATTACCTATGTTGCCTGAAGAAAATCAAGCAGCACTAAAAGCTGCATTAGGACAGCTGCAAGAAGGCAGTAAACAAGTAAGTGGCGGTTTAAGCCAGCTACACGCAGGAACAAACGGATTGGACGATAAAATCGCGGCAATCAGTGAAGGTGCAAGTAAATTAAATGCAGGGCAACAACAAGTAACTGCAGGAGTTGCACAATTACAGCAAAATTCAGCACAGCTGATAGCAGGTGCCAATTCATTAGCACAAGGCAATACAACTATCGCAGAAAAGCTAAATGAATTAACAGCAGGCGCATCAAGTGCTGCAACAGGTGCCAACAAATTAGCACAAGGTTTGAACACATTAGTTGATGGTTCGAATAAATTATATGACGGTACTAGCTTGTTGGCAGAAAAGTCAGGTGAGTTGGCACAAGGTTCTACTACTTTAGCGGATGGTACGAAAGAGTTGAAGGATGGTACGACAACTTTATCTGAAAAGTTAACGGAAGCTGGCGAAAAAGCCGCTGTAAATCCGACTGAAGACACGTACAATATGGTCGGTTCTCCAGTAGAAGTCGAAAAAGATTCCGTGAACCATGTACCGAATTATGGTACAGGTTTTGCACCATACTTTATTTCTTTAGGATTATTCGTTGGGGCATTATTAATTTCAATTGTATTCCCATTAGTTGAACCAGCCATTATCCCGAAAAATAGTGCAAGCTGGTTTGTAAGTAAAGTAACTGTATTAATCGGTGTTGGATTGGTGCAGTCATTTATAACGATTGCAATTGTCGTTTGGGGGCTTGGACTTGAGGTAAATAATATGCCGCAGTTCATTCTGACAACGATTATAACTAGCTTTACATTCTTAGCTATGGTTCAATTGCTTGTATCTGTATTTGGTGATCCAGGACGATTTATTGCTATCGTGGTGTTGATTCTTCAATTAACAACAAGTGCAGGGACATTCCCGATTGAACTAGTACCAGAGCAATTGCATTTCTTCAATAAAATTTTACCGATGACATTCTCTGTACAAGGCTTCAAAGCAGCCATTTCAACTGGTGATACATCATTCCTATTGTTCAACTGGTCGATTTTAGGTGCAGTTATGATTTCATGCTTAGCAATCACGTTCGGTTACTTTGCATTGCTTTATAAAAAACGTTATTCAAATCAACAAACAGAACTATAAAAGAAAAAGCATGGATTCGGGTAATTACTTGAATCCATGCTTTTTTATACAGAAAAAACCACGAGCATTGAGCGAGCTCGTGGTTCAAGTAAGCTATCATAGGTTCATCCTATTTCTAAGATGAAGTTGTCAGTAATACGAATTAAACAGTGTGTAAAGAATTAAAGAGAGTTACATTTATCACAATTGTTGCTGTAGCACTCGCTTTGTTCTTCGATTTTATCACCGCATTGAACGCAAACTTTATCAGGTAAATTCTTGAA
Organism: Solibacillus sp. FSL W7-1436; assembly: GCF_038007305.1. Classification (NCBI taxonomy): domain Bacteria; kingdom Bacillati; phylum Bacillota; class Bacilli; order Caryophanales; family Caryophanaceae; genus Solibacillus; species Solibacillus sp. FSL W7-1436. Next base: position 748,933 of record NZ_JBBOWV010000001.1, on the reverse strand, counting down.
AAATTCCACTACGTTTTCTAACATTGTGTATGCCTCCTTTAAGTTTCTGTTATATTACTTCTGTTTATATATTGTATTGTATTATAACAGATTTAATTCGTCAACACAAAATGCCTAAATTAAGTTAAAATATAAATGGACGATTTTTGAAGGAGTGAGCCTTTTGTATTTTATCGATAATAAAGGAATTACAGATCCGCGTATTAACTTGGCAATAGAAGAGTATATACTGAAAAACATGGATATCGAAAAGGATGATTTTTTACTGTTCTATATTAATCAGCCTTCGATTATCATCGGAAAAAATCAAAACACAATCGAAGAAATCAACACAGATTACGTTGAAGAGAACGGAATCATTGTAGTACGTCGTCTTTCCGGCGGTGGGGCAGTTTATCATGATTTAAACAATCTGAACTTCAGCTTCCTGACAAAGGATGACGGCAACAGCTTCAGCAACTATAAAAAATTCACACAGCCTGTTGTTGACGCACTTGCAAAATTGGGGGTTAACTCCGAGCTTTCAGGCCGTAACGATATTTTGGCTGAAGGGAAAAAGGTTTCAGGCAATGCGCAATATTCAACGCGTGGCCGCATGTTCAGCCACGGGACACTTATGTTTAATCTGGATATTGATGCTGTCGTGAACTCGCTTAAAGTAAAACAGGACAAGATCGAATCAAAAGGTATCAAATCCGTGCGCTCACGTGTTGCGAACATCATTGATTTCCTTCCAGAAAAAATCACGGTAGAAGAGTTCCGTATGGAAATTTTAAAATCGATTTTCGGCGGCGAGGAAAATATTCAATATTACGAGCTGACGAAAGAAGATTGGGAGAACATCCACGAAATTTCGAAAAACCGCTATCAGTTATGGGAGTGGAATTACGGAAAATCACCGCGCTTTAACATTCAAAAGACGAAGCGTTTCCCTTCAGGCAGCCTGGATATTCGCCTGGAAGTGAATAAAGGGGTCATTGAAGAGGCGAAAATCTTCGGGGATTTCTTTGGTGTCGGTGATGTAGATGAGGTTGGAGAACTTCTGGTCGGAACGAAATATGACCGTGCCGCAATTGCAGTAAAACTGAAAGATATTGAAATTCCGGTATACTTTGGCGGGATTACGGAAGAGGATTTCCTTCATTTAATTTACTAGCAGCTTATGTCGGTCATCAAGAATGTAATAGAGTGTGTAGAAAAGGAGGCTCCTGTTTTCGGGAGCCCCCTTTTTTTGATACAATGGAACAATATGAACAATTAACTTATGTAGGGATATTTTAGTTGGAAACCCATTGAAAAGGAGGTCATTCAGATGGAAAAACATCGAATTTTCATCGTCGAGGATGATCCTAAAATAGCTGCACTATTGGCAGACACATTAAGAAAATACCAGTACGAAGTCGAAACGATTAAAAACTTCGATTCATTAATACAGCAATGCCTGGCATTTTCTCCTCATTTAATTTTACTCGATATTAATTTACCTTCCTATGACGGATACTATTGGTGCCGGGAGCTGAGACAATTTACGAAATGTCCGATTTTATTTATATCCGCTCGTTCGGGGGAAATGGATCAAATATTTGCACTGGAAAATGGCGGAGATGATTTTATAACGAAGCCGTTTAACTATGAAATCGTACTCGCTAAAATTCGCAGCCATTTACGTCGTACATACGGAGAATATTCTGCAAGACAGGAAGAGCGGAAAATTATACAAGGACAGCTTACATTGTATTTGGAAAGGATGGAACTTCAATTGAAGGATCTCGTCGTTCCGCTTCAAAAGAAGGAATGTGTCATTTTAGGGTTATTAATGGGACAGGCGCCAAAAGTCGTGTCACGTGAACAGCTGTTGGAGGAATTGTGGGATGATCAGGCATTTGTTGATGAAAACACATTGAATGTGAACATGACGCGCGTGCGGAAAAAGCTGGCCGACTACGGCATTTCATCTGTTATTGAAACAGTGCGCGGAGCAGGGTACCGCTTCTTATTAAGCTCGGAGGAAATGTAATGGCGATCAAACTGTTTGTGAAGGAGCATCTTTCCTACCTGATTTTTCAAATCGTCCTCACATTATTTTTGCTTACATTATTTTGGCTTGATGGTTTTCGCAGTGTTACTACAGCCATTTATGCGATGGCAATCAGTCTGCTTTTAATCTTCTCTTTTTTAGTTGTGCGCTATATGTTGAGACGCCGTTATTTAGCGAAAATCTCAACGCTGCCGCAAACGATGGAGGATGCGCTTCAAAAGAATGCAAAAACAACGGAATATATGGAGACAGAGCGTTATTTGCATGAGCTGTACAAATTGTATCAGCATGAAGTGCAGGCGCTTTATGCAGCCCAGTCCAGACAATATAAATTTATGAACCAGTGGGTACACCAGATGAAAACCCCTGTCTCTGTTTTGGAGCTTTTGCTGCAGCAGGAAGAAGAACTGGATAAAAAAAGTGTGCAGGAGGAAACCGAGCGTTTGAAGCGCGGTCTTGAAATGGTTTTAGTGAATGCACGTCTGGAAAACTTTTCGGATGATATGCAAATCGGACAAGTGCCTTTAAAATCTGCAATCATGGCAAATGTTAATGAACATAAACGTCTGTTTATCGCCAACCGGGTATTTCCGGAAGTGAACATCGATGAAGAGCTGATCGTCATGAGTGATATGAAGTGGCTGAACTTCCTTATTGGACAGTTCATAACAAACGCGGTGAAATATACATTTGAACCGAATAAAAAACTGTATATTACGGCGGTGAAAAAAGAACAGCATGTCCATTTATTCATACGTGATGAAGGGGTCGGCATTCCTAAATCCGATTTACCCCGTGTAATGAAGCCGTTTTTTACCGGTGAAAACGGCCGGAAAACCGGTGAATCTACCGGCATGGGACTCTATATCGCAAAGGAGATTTGTGATAAGCTCGGACACCAGCTTTTGATTACATCGGAAGTTGGTAAAGGTACACAAATTGAAGTGATTTTTCAGTCATAGGGAATTATTATTGATTGGAAGAAACAGACTTGGTTAAAAGGAGTTACTATGTCTATTTTACAAATACAAGATGCTACGAAAGTATATGAAGGAAAAGTGACGAAGCGGGCGCTCAACCAGCTTAGTTTTGAAGTGGAAAAGGGTGAGTTTGTCGCAATTATGGGTCCGTCAGGCAGCGGGAAAACGACACTTTTGAATATGGTATCCATGATCGATACGCTGACATCCGGCGAGATTATCTTTAATGGGATGAAACCGCAAAAGCTTAATAGTGAGGAACTTGCCTATTTCAGACGACGCCAGCTTGGTTTTGTCTTTCAGGATTTTAATCTGCTGCCGACATTGACGGTGGAGGAAAATATCATATTACCGCTGACAATTGATGAACAGCCGATTGCTGTCATGGAGGAACGGCTGCACTATTTAAGTGAGCTGCTCGATTTGACGCCCATTTTAATGAAGCGACCGAATGAAATATCCGGCGGACAGGCCCAAAGAACAGCGATTGCGCGTGCACTGATCCATAAACCGATGCTCGTGTTGGCCGATGAGCCGACAGGGAATCTGGATTCGAATGCATCGCGGGAAGTACTGGAGCTTTTGGCAAGAATGAATAAAGAAAACGAGACGACGATTTTAATGGTGACACATGATCCGATTGCGGCGAGTTATTGCGATCGTGTGATTTTTATTAAAGACGGCGAGTTTTTCAATGAAATTTATACAGATGATCGTCGCCAAACATTTTTCCAGCGCATTTTAAATGTATTAAGTTTATTAGGGGGACATGTAGGTGACTTTTCTTCAATTCGCTTACCGTAACGTTTTCCGGAACTTCCGTAATTACGCCGCCTTTTTTATGGCCAGCTTTTTCAGTGTTTTTGTGTTCTTTATTTATTCGATGCTTATGTTTCATCCTGAAATCGAACGTGGTTTTTTAGGGGAAGTATCGATCGCCGGAATGGTTTTTGCGGAAGTCGTTCTCGTGCTGTTTTCTTGGTTTTTTATTTTTTACTCGATGCGTGCCTTTTTGGAGGCGCGTTCTAAAGAGTTTGCGATATTGCTTCATCTCGGGATGGACCGGAATCAGTTAGGGAAACTGGTAATTATCGAAACGATGACGATCGGGATCTTTTCATGTATTTCCGGAATTGTTTTTGGATTCGCATTTTCAAAGTTTTTCTTTATGATTGTCCGTGAAATTTTGAATTTAAATGCGTTGCCGCTCTATTTGTCATGGGAGCCGTTTGTGCTGACATTATTCGTATATTTGAGCGCATTTGTTGTGATCTCGACATTGAGCATCCTGTTTACGCCGGACATTAAAATACGGAATTTTATAAGAGGCCCAAAGTTTGTGGATGCCGCAGTGTCCTATTCAAAACGTAATGCCATTTTAGGAATAATCCTTATTTTATGTGGCTACGGTCTTGCACTCATTACAACGAAGTCTTCTATTTTTTCATATACATTGCTGATTCCTGTTTTCGTGACATTGGGAACGTATTATTTCTTTTCGGATACGACTCTTTATATTATTGACCGGCTGAAGGGGCACAAGCAGTTTTACTGGAAACGGGCACGCATGCTGGCAATCGCCGAACAAGTGCAGATTTTACGTTTCAATTCACGCATGTTTTTCATTGTGACCCTCGTCTCGACACTTGCCTTTTTAACGGTCGGTGTTTTATCGGCGATGTCTTCGTATACATCACAGTATGACAAGATTAATCCAATCGGCCTCATATATAAAGGGGAAATCGATAATCCTTACGAAATCGAACATATTTTATCCGTAATCGATGAGCTTGAGTACAACGGCATCAGTTATCATATGACGCGCTTTACGGTCATGCGCCAAACATCATCGTATACATCGAATCCGGTGGAAGTTTTCCGGGAAACGGATATTAACCATCTGCTGTTTTCGTATAAATATCCTCTCGTGAATTTAAAAAGTGGGGAAGCAATGTTTATCCCTTATTCGGAAGATTCGATCGAAAAGCTGGAGAAAACGGAAGTAAAGACAGTGCTGAAGGAAAATAATGTAGACCTGACGATCAACAGTGTGTACCCGAAAATGTTTTTCCCGACGGCTATTATAAGCAGCAACTCCATCATTATTAGTGATGAAGACTTTGAAAAGCTGACAAATGAGTTTGAAATGGCCCCGTATGTCGAGCCTGGTTATCATCTATTTACATTTGATATCCCTAACTGGACCGAAACGGAAAATATCGGAATCGATATTCAGCAGATGGTTGCCCGCGATTATCTGATCAACAGTGAATATACGTTGCCGTTTTACTTTGAAAATGCCGGATTAAATTATTCTTATATATTAGCTACGTATTCTTTATTAACACTCATCGGTATATTGGTAGTAGCTGTGTTTCTACTTGCATCAGGAAGTTTCGTTTATTTTAAAATTTACGCGAACTTGGACCGGGAGAAAAAGCAGTTTGATATGCTCGTTAAAGTAGGGTTAAGCGGTAAGGAGCTGAAGCGTCTCATTACGAGAAATTTAATGATTCAATTTTTCCTGCCATGGGGATTAGCCTTTGTGCATAGTGCGTTTGCGTTCTATGTGGTGCAAACCGTATTGAATGATGTCATGAATTTATCGATTGTAAAAGAAGTTGTATTTTCGTTTACAATGTTTGCCCTTATCCAAATCGTCTACTTTTTCCTAATCCGCTGGCGCTATATTTCACATGTGCGCGGGTGAGTGAAAAATAGAGAAAAAATGATTTTAGTACAATATTTGTGAATAAACGAGATTTTCATATTGTTTTATTAATATACTTATTCTATAATGCTAATAGAGTGAATATTTTTTCATTTTACGCATAGGGGGATGGGTGTATTGAATTTAGTTGAAAAGGTAAGACAACAAGCTTTCGAACAACCAGAAAAAACAGCGTACTACTTTTTAGGTAAAGGCACATCTTACGGTGAACTGGAGCAATCGGTTGCACGCTTTGCAGCTGCTTTGGAAGATTTAGGTGTAAAAAAGGGCGACCATATTGCGTTATTATTAGGAAATACACCGCATTTCATCATTAGTTTATACGCGTCAATGCGTATTGGTGCTGTGGCAATTCCGATTAATCCAATCTATACAGCAGATGAAATTTCATACATTATCCAAAATGGTGATGTAAAAGCTGTCATCGCACTTGATTTATTATTACCGCTTGTGGAAGCAGGGGTGCATAGATTCCCGCAAGTAGAACAATATATCATTTGCGAAACGACAGAAGACATCGGCGAAAAATATGCCGCGCTTTCAGATGGTGCAAAAGAAAAGACGAAGCTGTTTTCACAAGTTTTAGCAACAACAGCACGTACAACGGATCCTGTAGAAGTCGCGCCGGATGATACGGCCATTATTCTATATACGTCCGGTACGACAGGTCATCCGAAAGGTGCCATGCTGACACATAATAATTTATTCTCAAATGCCAGAGATATTGGCGATTACTTAAAAATGACATCCGAAGACCGTGTTGTGGCAACATTGCCGGTTTTCCATGTGTTTGCATTAACGGTAGTTGTCAATTCACCGTTAACAAGAGGAGCTACGATTTTGTTGGCGCCACGATTTAGTCCGGGAGAAATTTTCGAATTGATTTCGGCTTATAAAGCGACGGTATTTGCTGGCGTTCCGACGATGTATAATTTCCTTTATCAATATGACAAAGCGGATGTTGCTGCATTTTCTACAGTTCGTATGGCGATTTCAGGTGGTGCTTCATTACCTGTATCATTGCTGCACAACTTTGAGCAAAAGTTCAATGTACGAATTTCTGAAGGATACGGCTTATCGGAAGCTTCGCCGGTTACTTGTTTCAACCCGACAGACCGTGAGCGTAAACCAGGCTCAATCGGACAGTCGATCAGCAATGTAGAAAATAAAGTGGTCGATGAAAATGGCGATGAAGTGGGCGTTGGTGAAGTAGGCGAGCTGATCGTACGCGGTCCGAATGTCATGAAAGGCTACTACAACATGCCGGAAGAAACTGCTGTAGCGATTCGCGACGGCTGGTTATATACAGGTGACTTGGCAAGAAAAGACGAGGAAGGTTACTTCTACATCGTCGACCGCAAAAAGGATATGATAATTGTAGGCGGTTACAATGTTTATCCTCGTGAAGTGGAAGAGGTATTGTTCTCGCATGAAGGGATTGTGGAAGCGGCTGTCGTAGGCTTCCCGGATCCGGATTTCGGTGAGGCGGTACATGCTTACGTTGTGTTGAAGGATCCGACTTTAACTATCGAAGCGATTCGCGAGTTCTGTGCAGACCGTATTGTGAAATACAAAGTGCCGACTGTTATTGAAGTTTTGGACGAGCTTCCGAAAAACACAACAGGTAAAATTCTGCGCCGTTCTTTAAAAGAAATCGCAAGAACATAACATTCTAGCACCTGCCATACGTTGTGGCGGGTGTTTTTTAAAATGGTAAATAAGGTACGGTTGGGGGAGTGTTCTTATAAGGGTTCTTATAGGATTCCGGTGTTCTTTGGCGGGCAAAGCACAAACTCACCAAGCCATGTTGCACATGTCTTTGCGACTTTTCTTCGTGCTTTGTGGAAAGCCCGCCAATCATAAGGTTCCGGTGTTTCTATCGTTGCTTATATCGGGAGGCGCTGTGCCTTCGCAAGGCGCCTTGCGTACTTATAGGGAACTGCCTTCTTATAAGGGGAGATAGTTTGAAGTATAGGGAGTGTTCTTATAAAGCTTCTTATAGGGAACCGGTGTTTATTGGCGGGCAAAGCACAAAGTCACCAAGCCATGTTGCACATGTCTTTGCGACTTTTCTTCGTGCTTTGTGGAACGCCCGCCAATCTAAGGTTCCGTTGTTTCTATCGTTGCTTATATCGGGAGGCGCTATGCTTTTGCAAGGCGCCTTGCGTACTTATAGGGAACTGCCTTCTTAATTTTTTTATAGAGAAAGATTAACTTTATACGTAGAAACGGCGCCTACCACCGTAAGCGCCGACTATAGGGCGTTATGGTTTAGAGCCGGAAACTATTGATTTGGCGGGAGTCCCAAGCCGCAATAATAGCAGCAGTAAAGGTGCGACGTTTACGGCGTGCCTTTACTGCTGCTATGCGGCCCCGCCAAAAGAAAACCGGAACTAAATAAGAATCCCTATGAGTAGATGGTTAAACTTTTATTCTTATATATTTATATTTTGAAATTTCAAATAAAAGATGTTACATTGTTATTACGGGAATCGAAATAAATGAAGAGGTGTTTTAATGACAAAGTTAATTACTAAAGAAAGCTTGTTCGATATTCAATCCATTACAAATCCGGTACTTGCGCCAAATGAGCAAGAGGCGGTTTTTATACGAACAGAGATTAATAAAGAAGAAAATAATTACAATGCGCATTTGTTCCATATCGACCTGGAATCAGGTGAAACAACGCAATGGACTTACGGCAATGAGCGAGTGACGAATCCTGAGTGGTCACCGGATGGCAAAAAGGTCGCATTTTTAGTGAAGCGCAATGAAAAACAGCAACTATACATATTAAACCGCCGTGGCGGGGAAGCACAGGAAATGACGACTCTTCCAAATGGCGTCAATACATTTTTATGGAGCCCTTGTGGGGAGAAAGTCTGGATCACAAGTACAGTGAAAAAAGGGCTGGACATTACGAAAGAGGAAGAAAAGGAAGATTCGAAATTCCCGAAAGCCTATGTCGTGGATAAAATGAAATACAAAGCAGACAGTGTCGGGTTATTGAAGCAGGACCGCTATACACAAATTGCTTCTGTTGATTTAGCGACGAAAGAAGTAAATACATTTACAGAAGGCGATTATTCTCATAGCTTACAGGGCATTTCACATGACGGGAAAACATTGGTGATCGGTGTGAACCGTGCAGAAAATACGGATAATGTGTTCCGTACACCGCTTTACCTTGTTGATGTAGAATCGAAAGAAGAAACGGTACTAATTGATGAGGATGGCTACTTTGGTGGAGCTGAGTTTTCATTTGATGACCGTTACATTGCATTTGGCGGTTCGGATCATACATTCAGAAATGCTACACATGGCCATGTTTATATTTATGATACAGATACGAAAACAACTCAAAAGCTGACGGATATGCTGGACTTGCCGGTTGGTGATTATGCGGTTGCAGACATTCAGCAAGGTGTATCAGCGCCATCTGTAGTGTGGACGGAAAACAATGATCTGTATTTCCAAGTATCGACTGAAGGGGATATCCGCTTATATTATGCAACATTGGAGGGGGCACTATATCCTGCGTCACCGGAAAATGAGCATGTATACGGCTATGCGATTTTTAAAAACGGTAACCGTGCATTAATGACGGTATCCAATGGAACATTCCCCGGGGAGCTGTTTGACTATGATATTACAACAGGTGAGCGCCAGCAGTTAACAGCGTTTAACGAAAAGTTTTTACAGGAGACGACGCTGTCTGAACCGGAAGCGATTTCGTATACATCAAAGGACGGTTTAACTGTACATGGCTGGATTATGAAGCCTGCACAGTATACGGAAGGGGAAACATATCCGTTAATTGTTGAAGTGCACGGCGGACCGCATACTTTATATGCGAATACGTTTTTCCATGAGATGCAGCTGTTGGCGGCGAAAGGGTATGGCGTGCTTTACGTAAACCCGCGAGGCAGTCATGGCTACAGTCAGGAGTTTGTTGACGGTGTGCGCGGTAATTATGGTGATGGGGACTATGAAGATATTATGGCCGGTGTTGATTATGCGCTGGAAAACTATGCATGGATCGATGAGTCACGTCTAGGGATTACGGGCGGAAGCTATGGCGGCTTTATGACGAACTGGGTTGTTGGTCATACGAACCGCTTTAAAGCAGCTGTTACCCAACGTTCGATCTCAAACTGGATCAGCTTCTACGGTGTATCGGATATCGGTTATTATTTCTCTGAATGGCAAATGCTCGCAGATATGAACGATGTGGAAAAACTGTGGCACCACTCACCGCTGAAATATGCGGCTAATGTGGAAACACCGCTCCTTATTTTGCATAGTGAACGTGATTTCCGCTGCCCGATCGAGCAGGCAGAGCAACTTTATATTACGCTTAAGAAAATGGGCAAAGAGGTCGGCTTCGTCCGCTTCCCTGAATGTGACCATAACCTGTCACGTACAGGCATCCCGAACTTGCGATTAGAACGACTTGAGCAAATTACAGGATGGTTTGAGAAGTATTTATAATAGATGTTAAGATGAGTAGCCAACTATCTATTTTTTAGATAGTTGGCTATTTTACAAATAGTGAGAGAGGGGGAGTATTTTGCGCTTATCAAAAGTCACCAAAATTACAGGATTCATTTTATTTATCATCATTTTGGGGTGTGTTTTTTTAGTTTTGAACCCACATTTACCTTCTAAATTAATCTTTTCATATAGAGAAGATTATACGGAACTAAAATTGGAAGATGTCGATGTGCTTCTTAATAAAAATGTAGCAGTTGATGTAAATGAAGTAGAAGATAGTCTCAATAAAGTGACGGATCGTGCATCATTACTGTTTGATGTCATCAATCCGGAGAAGGTCGACCTATTTGTATCGTTGCCTGAAAACCGAATTTATAATTTATATTTAGGGGGAAATAATTTAGGTATATACAATCCGACTGTAAAAGCCATTGCAGTTGATGGACAATTTACAGGAGATTTAGTATCGACAATTGCGCATGAATATAGTCATCACTTATTTTGGGAATATATAAATGCATTAGGTATTGAGCCGACAGAAATACCGAAATGGCTGGATGAAGGGGTAGCGTTAACGTTCGAATATGAATTAATGAATCATGTGCTGGTGAAATACGGACCGATGTTTACCGTACTGCCATTCCCGCAACTAGAGACAGAGCAAGGGGTAAATAGTAATACGATTTATATTCAAGGCTTTTACGGCACTATGTATTTAATAGAGAAATACGGAAATCATATTTTAAAAGACTTGATGGAACAAACGGCAAAGACTTCATTCCAGGAGGCGTGGACGCGCCTAATTGACGAGCCGTATGATACATTTCATCACAACTTTGAAATTAACCGAAGTTACATACGTGAAGCCACAAATTTACAAGGCAATCATGAAGGATTTATTCAGTATGCTGAAGCATTAAATGAGGAGCACGGTAAACTTAATGTGTATACACCTTTTGTCTCATTGGCACTCATTGATGCTTATATAGCAACAGATCAATTAGATAAAGCGAAGGATGTATTTGAAATGTATGAGCCATTCATTAATAATCCGGCTGAATTTGTAGATTTGGCAAAGTATTTTAACGTTGACTCATCATACAGTGAAAGCCTGCTGGAAAAGGGTTTAATTTATGCAACAAAATACGGCTACGATCTGGATGAGTATGAGCGGTATCAAAATGCAGAAGAATACTGATCAAATATTTGAACACATATTAGAAGGGCAAGATTGTTGATTAATCTACGTTCTTGCCCTTTCGGCAGTTTATTGTTGGGCGGTAGTCTATTTCTTTAGTTAATTATCTTCCTTTAAACTGTGGAGTTCTTTTTTCGGCAAAGGCATTCAGTGCTTCAATGCGGTCTTCGGTAGGAATCGTCAGTTCATAGGCTTTTCGTTCAATTTGAAGGCCCGTTTGAATATCTGTTTTCATCCCTTGTTTTACAGCAAATTTAGCCTGCTGGATGGCAATTGGCGCATTGCGTAAAATAAGTGCGGCAAAGTCGGCCGTCACTTCATGTAAACTTTCGACCGGTGCCACTTTTGTAACGACACCATAATCAAGTGCTTCATGCGCTGTCATTCGTTTTGCTGTCAAAATAAGCTCCAATGCTTTTGCTTCACCGATTAAGCGCGGCAGTCGCTGTGTTCCGCCAGCTCCCGGAATGATGCCTAAGCCTGTTTCCGTTAAGCCGAGGGAAACCGTTTCAGCCGCTATACGGAAATCGCAAGCAAGTGCAAGCTCTAACCCGCCACCAAAGGCATAGCCATTTAATACACAAATCGTCGGTTGCGGTAGTTGCTCAATGAGCGTGAATACTTCCCCGAACCGGTTTAAGTTACGTTTCACCAGTGTATCCGGCAAAGTTTTTCGTTCTTTTAAGTCCGCACCAACCGAAAAGGCTTTATCACCGGAACCTGTAATGATGACAAGTCGAATATCAGGGTGGATTTGAATGGATTCAATAACATTGCGTAATTGTTCCAGCATTTCATAATTAAAAGCGTTTAACATATCGGGGCGATCAAGTGTTACATATGCAATAAAGTCTTTTTGCTCGTATTTTACAGTGTTCACATTTACTGCCTCCTTGAATTTTGTTAATCTAATTTTATAGTACATTGGAAAATTGCAAAATAACAGCAAATTCCATAATAAATAGAGAGAAAATATACGAGTATTGGGGAAATTACAAAATGGAAGTATTTGTTGGGCGACAACCTATATTTAACAGACATGAAGAAATCGTAGCTTATGAGTTGTTGTATCGAAATAATTACACCAACCAGTTTCCGAATATTGATGCAGATACAGCAACCGTTGAGCTGCTAATCAATTCATTTCTTTCAATCGGCATTAAAGAAGTAGCCAATGGAAAGCCATCATTCATTAATTTTACGGAAACCCTGATTATGCAGGAGTCAGTGGATTTTATTGAGCATGGACAAATTGTCATTGAAATATTGGAAGATATTCCGATTACAATGGCGTTAATCGAACGGCTTAAACAATTAAAAAATGCGGGAAATAAAATTGCGCTTGATGATTTTGTCGTTAATGAAGAAGTTCTGATCTATGATGAGCTCTTTCGGCACATTGATTATATAAAAATCGATTTTTTACATACAGGTGAAAATGAGAGAGCGGCAATTGAAAATACGATAAAAAAGAAATTTCCTCATATTAAACTATTGGCAGAAAAAGTGGAAACGCGTGAGCAGTATGAAATAGCCAAAGAATCGGGGTATTTCTTGTTTCAAGGCTACTTTTTTGAAAAACCCCAAATACTGACGGCTACTGATATACCGGCAAACCTGTTTCAATATTTCCAGATCATCTCATTGTTGCGGGATGATGAAGCAAATATAAATGTATTGGCAAACAATATTGAACGGGAAATTTCATTATCCTACCGGTTGCTCAAATTAATCAATGGTTCGTCAAGACGTTCGAAAACGAAAGTCCGCTCGATTAAGCAGGCTATTTTATTGCTAGGGTTAACGGAGTTGCGGAGATGGATATATTTACTGGCGATGCGTGAATCTGACGTGAAGCGAAATAACGATGTATTTCAGGAGTTAATGTATGCATCCTTGTTCCGAGCAAAAGCATGTGAAAAAATTGCCCGCCTTAATTACAAAAAGAATTTCTCTGAGTATTTTTTAGTTGGTCTGTTTTCATTGATCGATTCCTTATTAAAACGCCCGATGAATGCAATCGTTACACAATTGCCGCTATCGGAAACGATTTTGGAAACAATCTCCGGTGAACATACGGAGATGACGCCGTATTTACAGCTTGCTGCTTCATTAAGGAAATTGGACTGGGAAAATGCTGTACCTTTAGCACGGCAATTAAACATACCTGTCGACGGGCTTCTGCCGATTTATGAAGAAGTGAAAGCATGGGTTGATGAAGCATTAATAATCCAATAATAAGCACATGAAAAATGCGTCCTTTTATGGGGCGCTTTTCCTTTAGTTAGATGAAGTTCTCATTTAATGTAGGATTTGTTATAATTCAATGGAATTTACAAAAGAAGCGAGGATTTGTATGACATATAGCTCACAGAGTTCAGTGAAAAACAGTGTTATGGAATATGTATTTGTCATTGTCGGCGCAGCGGTCATTGCGTTCGGCTTTAATGTGTTTTTATTTCCAAACCAGGTCGCATCCGGCGGAGTAAGCGGAATCAGTACAATTTTGCATGGCATATTCGGATGGAATGCCGGGATTGTTCAGTATGCATTCAATATTCCTTTATTTATAGCAGGTGTGCTTGTACTAGGGAAAAAGTTCGGCATTAAATCCTTTATTGGTACGATTGCCCTTCCTTTCTTCGTTATATTAACGGAGAGCTGGGATCCTTGGACGCTGAACCCGTTATTGGGGGCTATTTTTGGCGGGATTGTTGTCGGTTTAGGGATAGGTCTTGTTTTTAAAGGGAATGCTTCAACTGGCGGGACGGATTTGCTTGCTCAGATTATTACGAAATATACAGGCTTAACATTAGGGACAAGTGTATTGTTCATCGATGGTCTGATTGCGGTCAGTGCTGCCATTGTGTTTGACCTTGAAAAAGGACTGTATGCGTTAATTGGTCTATATGTCACGACAAAAACGATTGATATTGTACAGCTAGGTTTCAGCCAATCAAAAATGGTTTACATTATTACACAAAAAGAAACGGATGTGCGCGATGCGATTTATAAAGAGATCAATCGCGGGATTACAAGGCTTCCGGCATTTGGCGGATATACAGGTGAGGAGCGTCCGGTATTAATGGTCGTTGTTTACCAAACCGAGTTCACAAGGTTGAAACAAGTATTGAAAACCGTTGACCCTCAAGCGTTTGTCATCGTTTCGGACGCATATGAAGTACTGGGCGAAGGTTTCAAAAAAGTATAAGTTTGTTATAATCGGTAGTGGAATAGAAGTTCATTTTTGGAGGGGTTCAGAATGAAAAAGAGTTTACTTACATTAGTTTTCGGTTCAGTAATTTTCCTTGCTGCATGCGGTGGAGATGATTCGGCTTCAAACGGCGAAACAGCTGAAATCGACGGGAAAAGTGTTGTACAGCAATCATGCGCAACATGCCATGGCGGTCAATTACAAGGCGGCAATGCGCCAGCGTTGAATCAATTAGGGGCTAAGTATTCGGAAGAAGAGATTTTGGATATTATTTTAAATGGTAAAGACCGTATGCCTCCTGGGATTGTAAAAGGCGAAAAAGCGGAAGCAGCTGCAGAGTATTTATCAACATTAAAGTAATATATACATAAGAAAGATGGAGCTTTATTCGCTTCATCTTTTTTTACCTTTTAAGCGAATGGCCAAGTGATGTGATTGATAATTTAAAAAACTAAGCGCGTTATATATTGGAAATGGGATAGACATGATAAAATACAGTGGAGATGCTAGAAGATAGGAGCGTACCAAATTTATGATTCAAGTAATTGCGAAAGATGTTATGGAAAAGTTTAATTTGGAGCTGATCAGTGGGGAAGCTGGTGTTGGACGATACATAACGACGAGTGATATATCCCGCCCAGGTTTGGAAATGGCCGGCTATTTTACACATTATCCAGCTGACCGTGTTCAGCTGTTAGGTAAAACAGAGCTCTCGTTTTTTGAAATGTTGCCTGAAAAGGAAAAAAGAAGCCGGATGAAGCAGCTTTGTTCGGATGAAACACCTGCGATTATTATTTCGCGCGGTTTGGACGTGCCTCAGGAACTGATCGATGCATCGAATGAAAATCATGTCCCTGTGCTCGTTACGAAGCTGACTACTACTAGATTTTCGAGCCGACTGACGAACTTTTTGGAGAGCAAGCTTGCGCCGACAACTGCCATTCATGGTGTTCTTGTTGATGTATATGGCATTGGTGTTCTTATTATTGGGAAAAGTGGTGTCGGTAAAAGTGAGACGGCACTCGAGCTTGTAAAAAAAGGGCATCGGTTAGTGGCAGATGATAGTGTGGAAATTCGTCAGGAAGGCGAAAACATGCTCGTTGGATTCCCGCCTCCATTATTGGAACATCTGCTGGAAATTCGCGGTATTGGAATCATCGATATTATGACACTGTTCGGTGCAAGTGCGGTGCGCCCGTACAAGCGTATTACATTAATAATAGAGCTTGAAACATGGGATCCGGATAAGTTTTATGATCGTCTAGGGCTGGATGAGGAGAAGATGAAAATTATTGATTCAGAAGTAACGAAGCTGACAATTCCAGTTCAGCCAGGACGAAATGTATCGGTAATTATTGAAGTAGCTGCGATGAACTACCGTCTGAAGAAAATGGGCGTCAATGCAGCGGAGGAATTTTCACGTCGTCTGGACGATATGCTTGTTCCGAATGATGAAATAGACGATTATTAATAGGTAGTTGAAGGGAGAAGTTTATGGTTACAAATTTATTAGCAATTAACCCGGTAGCATTCCACTTAGGACCGATACCGGTAAACTGGTACGGAATCATTATCGGGGTCGGGATTCTCATTGCCTACTTCCTGGCACAAAAAGAATCGGTCCGCCGTGGGTTGGATCCGGAATTTTTCGCCGACCTGCTCATTTGGGCAATTCCGATCTCTATCCTGTCAGCCCGTGTATATTACGTTGTGATGAAGTGGGACTACTATAGCCAGCATCCAGGCAGTATCATTCAAATCTGGAATGGCGGTATTGCGATTCACGGTGCATTAATCGGGGCGTTCATTACAGCATACATATTTACGAAAAAGCGCAAAGTGAGCTTCCTGAAACTGGCCGATATTGCAGCACCGAGTATTCTTGTTGGTCAGATTATTGGACGGTGGGGCAACTTCGTGAACCAGGAAGCGTATGGTGGTCCTGTATCAAGGGAATTTTTGGAAGGCCTATTTTTACCAAACTGGCTGATTGAACAAATGTACATCCGGGAAGACGGAAACTATGTACATCCGACTTTCTTATATGAATCATTATGGAATGTGGTCGGTTTAATCATCTTGCTATTTGCCCGCAAATTAAACTGGCGACGCGGCGAAATGTTTTTCTTCTATTTAATCTGGTATTCAATCGGGCGTTTCTACATCGAAGGCTTGCGTACGGACAGCCTATACTTGATAGGCGATTTGCGCTCGGCACAAGTTGTTTCGATTATCGGTATCGCAGTCGGTATCATTGCCATTGTTTACCGCCGCATGAAAGTAAAACCGGTTATCCACTATTTAGATGAAGAAAAGCCGGCTGCGACGAAAAATAATAGTAAAAATAAGAAGAGCAAGAAGAAATAATTTTAGTAAGATGTTAAGTAATTAAACGAAATAAATAAAAAAGCTGGTTGATTGGAATGGAGGGGAGTCGAGTGTAGCTGACGGCTAACGCCTTTCGCTACAAACTGCGTTTCCTGCGGGAATAGCGTGACGCCTGAGACTAGGAACAAAAGCTAAGAACGCCACGTCCTGTGGCAACGCTTTTGTGACCAACATCCTGTTGGCCTCACGCCCGCGGAAAGCGTACTCCCCGGAATGGAAATCAACCCCCTATTATGTAGGGGATAATTTTTGAAATAAAAATCACCGTCATTTAGGGAAATACTATTTAACACCGTTTGCATTAGTGCGAGCGGTTTTTTAAAAGGGAGCATACTTCAGCATGAAAACAAAAGCATTGTTGTTTGATTTTGACGGCACATTATTAAATACAAATGATTTAATTATCCAGACATTCATGTATATTTTTGACGAAAAATTTCCCGGGCAATATTCGACAGAAGACTGCCTGAGATTCATCGGTCCGTCATTAAAACAGACATTTGACGAACTGACACCGGGCGAAACTGATGTAATGATCGGGAAATACAAAGAATGGAACGCACTCAACCATGACCGTTTAGTAACAAGCTATGATGCAGTAGTCGAAACATTGGAAGAGCTCCATAATTTAGGCATCAAACTGGCGATTGTTTCAACGAAAGCAAGAGAAAGCCTTGCACGCGGTTTAAAAGTACTTTGTGCCGAACAGTATTTTGATGTCATTGTCGGTTTTGATGATGTGGAGCATGTGAAACCACATCCGGAGCCGGTTCTAGTAGCACTTGAAAAGCTGGGCGTCGCTAAAGAGGAAGCGATCATGATCGGCGACAATTCGCATGATATTGAAGGCGGGAAAAATGCAGGTGTCCGAACAGCGGGCGTTGCGTGGTCTGCTAAAGGTGTCGACTATTTAATGTCCTATGAGCCGACTTATATGCTTCATCATATGCGTGATTTATTGGATATTGTGAAAGGGGAGTAGGCATGCGCAGAACAGAACGCTACAAAGTTCAAGGTGCGAATTCATTATGGAAAGTTTATAATACCGTTTCCTTTTGGAAAGTGATGAAATGCTTTATTGTCATCCAAATTGGAAGGGTTACCCCGGTTATGGCTTGGAAAAACTGGCTGTACCGTACGTTTTTAAAAATGAAAATCGGCAAGCAGGCATCGTTGGCATTGATGGTCATGCCGGATTCCATGTTTCCGGAACGTATTACAGTCGGGGATAATTCAATCATCGGCTTTAATACGACAATTTTAGCGCATGAATATTTAATAGAAGAATACCGTCTCGGTGATGTCGAAATTGGCAGCAATGTAATGGTTGGTGCAAACTCGACGATATTACCGGGAGTGAAAATAGGAGACGGGGCAATCGTTTCTGCGGCGACATTGGTGCATAAGGACGTACCGGCAGGCGCAATGGCAGGCGGCAACCCGATGCGCATTATCTTTACTGCAGAACAAATGGCAGAACGGAAAAAGAACGATAAGCCGGTTTGGCAAAATTAAAAGTAAAATATCCATTTCCAACTAACGCGGAGATGGGTATTTTTTTATGTCTTTTCCGCCACATAACTTAATTTGGCAAAATATGATGTATAATATAAAAATATATCAGAAAATTAAATAAACTAAATATTTGTATGAATCCATTGACTACGAACATAAGTAGCAGTAAAATACTTTCATACACTAGTGATTTAACACTCTAGTATACTAAAGTGCAGTATACAGAATTTAACCAAGTACAAAAATTAGGATGTGTGAAAATGTCATCGATTAAAATGTTTGAAAAGCCACTTGGAATGCGTGATACATTACCGGAAATTTATGAAAAACTTGAACTGATCCGCTCAACAGGACGAACACTGCTACGTGAGCGCGGCTATGAATTTATAAAAACACCATCTGTTGAATATTACGATACGGTCGGAAAAGCATCTGCAATTTCCGATGCCCGACTTTTTAAATTGGTTGATAGCCAAGGAAATACTCTTGTACTACGACCTGATATGACAACACCGATTGCCCGTGTTGCCACATCGAAATTACTGAAAGAGAAAATTCCGCAACGCCTTGCCTATTTTGCAAATGTGTTCCGTGCACAGCAGCGTGAAGGCGGTCGCCCGGCTGAATTTGATCAGATGGGGATTGAACTGATTGGTGACAATTCCGTGTATGCCGATGCGGAAGTGATCATGACGGCAATCGATTTAGTAAAGGCTTATCAAATTACAGATTTCAAAGTAACAATCGGACATGCAGGTGTATTGAGCTGCATTTTGAAGGACTATACAGAAAGTGATGCACAGGCAGATGATTTAAATGATCTTCTTGTACAACGGAATTTCGTCGGGTTTGAAGAAGCGGTACTGGCATTTGATTTGCCGAAAACAAAATCCGATGCACTGTTGGCCTATATTGAAGATGCGATCAGCCTTCCTTCAATCGAAGCAATGGAGAAATATGTGCGCAAAAATGATGCGCTGGAATATATGCGGAACTTGGCCAAAATATTGGATGCGGCCGGTTATGAGGAGTACATCGCATTCGATTTCACATTATCAAGCCATATGAGTTATTACACAGGGATGTTATTTGAAGTGTTTGCTTCTGGCAGCGGATTCCCGTTAGGAAACGGCGGACGTTATGACGGCCTAATGCAGCATTTTGGTTCGCAGACAGGTGCAACAGGTTTTGGTTTGCGTGTTGACCGTGTATTCGAAGCAATGCCGAAAATCAACATCGACAAAGATGAAGTGCTTGTATTGTTCGCGGCTGAGCGTTTTGCAGAAGCACTACAGGCAGTACAGCTGCTGCGTGAACAAGGAAAGCAAGTGACTTTCCAATCATATGAAGGCATCGAAAATATCGAAGCATTAAAAGCTCACTTTAAAATCGTTAATGAATACAATAGCAGGGAGGCGTAAATAAATGACACAGCTAACAATTGCGATGCCAAAAGGCCGTATTTTCGAAGAAGCTTATGAAATGCTGCTGGAGGCTGGCTTTAACCTTCCTGAAGAAGTGGAAATGTCGCGTAAACTTATGATTGAAATACCTGAGGAAAACATCAGCTTTATTTTAGCGAAACCGATGGACGTACCGGTTTATGTCGAGCATGGGGTTGCGGATATCGGAATTGCGGGTAAAGATGTTTTACTTGAGCAGCGCCGAACTGTACATGAGCTGCTCGATCTGAAAATCAGTGAATGCTATATCGCTTCAGCAGGTTTGCCGAACACAACGATTAATGAAATTGCGCCGCGGATTGCGACGAAGTATCCGAATATTGCGATGAAGTATTACAAAGGAATCGGCGAGCAGGTTGAGATCATTGAACTGAACGGATCGATTGAACTGGCACCGATGATTGGCCTGGCCGATCGCATTGTCGATATCGTTTCAACGGGACGTACACTGAAGGAGAACGGCTTAGTGGAATATGAGCATATCGCCGAAGTTTCATCCCGATTAATCGCAAATCCTGTAAGCTATCGGATGAAAAGTGACCGCATTCAAGATTTAGTTACACGCTTGAAAAAATGTGTGAAATAAGAGGGGCTAACGAGATGAAAATAACAATTTTGGATAATGATATTTCTTTAAAACGCCAACTCGAGCAAGGCAATGAACAGCAGCTGCAAACAGTACGTGAAGTCATTCAGGATGTGCGTACAAAAGGTGATGCGGCGATTAAATATTACAGTGAAAAATGGGATGGCTTTGCACCTGAACACTTGCGCGTAGCCGAAAGTGAAATCGTTGAAGCGGTTAAAAATTTTGATCCGCAATTATACGGCGATTTACAGGAAGCGGCAGATAATATTTACCGTTATCATAATGAACAAAAACGTACGGGCTTCAAGTTGCCGCTAGAAGACGGGTCGTATTTAGGTCAAAGGATTACACCGCTTGATGCAGTAGGGTTATATGTACCTGGCGGATCTGCTGCGTATCCTTCTTCCGTATTAATGAATGTCATCCCGGCACAAGTTGCGGGAGTAAAACGTATTGTCATTACATCACCTGCTGGAAATGACGGGAAATTGCCGGAAGCTGTACTCGTTGCAGCACATATTTTAGGTGTGACGGAAATTTACAAAGTAGGCGGTGCACAGGCGATTGCTGCATTAGCATACGGGACGGAAACAATTGCCCCTGTCGATAAAATTACAGGTCCGGGCAATATATTCGTAGCATTGGCGAAACGTGAAGTATTCGGTGAAGTGAATATTGATATGATTGCCGGTCCGTCTGAAATCTGTATTTTAGCGGATGAAAGTGCGTATGCCGATGAAATTGCTGCTGACCTCTTGTCACAGGCAGAGCATGACCCATTAGCATGTGCGGTTCTGATTACAACAAGTGATGACTTGGCGGATGCAGTGGCAGAGCAAGTCGAGATTCAATTATCGAAATTGCCGAGACAGGCGATTGCACGAAAATCGATTGAAAATTTCGGTCATATTTACGTAGCGGAATCCATTAAAGATGCGGTACGTGCTGTTAATTCATTGGCACCTGAACATTTGGAAGTCATTACGGAAGATGCTGAAAAGGTTTCGGAAATGATTACACATGCCGGTGCGATTTTTATCGGCCGCTATAGCTCGGAGCCGGTAGGGGATTACTTTGCAGGCACGAACCACGTATTACCGACGAACTCAACAGCACGCTTTGCAAGTGGCTTAAATGTCGATGATTTTATTAAGCGCACGAGCGTTGTTTATTATAGCGAAAAAACTTGGCAACAAAATGCGCCGAAGATTGCGCGTCTTGCACGACTTGAAGGGTTGGAAGGACATGCAAGAGCGGTAGAATCGCGCGGCTGGAATAAAGGAGAAGAATAATGACACGTTTTGCAAAAATCGATCGCGATACAAATGAAACAAAAATTAAAGTAGAGCTCAATTTGGATGGTACAGGTCAAGCCGACATTAAGACAGGTGTTGGCTTTATGGACCATATGCTTGACCTGTTTATCAAGCACGGATTGTTTGACGGCAAAATACTGGCGGACGGGGATACATGGATTGATGATCACCATACGACAGAAGATATCGGGATTGTGTTAGGACAAGCATTCCGTGAAGCATTAGGCGATAAAAAAGGAATTAAACGCTACGGTACAGCATTTGTACCGATGGACGACGCATTGGCACAAGTTGTTGTTGACTGCTCAAACCGTCCGCATTTGGAATACCGCGTTACACCGGAACTCAATGCGAAAGTAGGAAACTTCGATACAGAGCTTGTCCATGAGTTTTTATGGAAGTTTGCATTGGAAGCACGCATTAACCTGCATGTCATCGTTCCTTACGGCCATAATACACATCATATTATTGAAGCGATTTTTAAAGCAACGGCACGTGCATTGGATGCAGCGGTTGAAATCGACCCACGTGTAAAAGGTGTGCCATCAACAAAGGGGCTGTTAACGTGAAGATCGGTGTAATTGATTATGGAATGGGCAATCTGTTCAGTGTCGAACAGGCATTGAAGCGATTGGATGTGCAAGTAATTGTTTCAAGCGATATTGAACAGTTGGAAGCGGCCGATGCTTATGTGCTGCCGGGAGTAGGCGCTTTTCCGGATGCGATGAAACGCCTGGAAGAAACAAAGCTCATCGATTTCATTCAAACGACGAAAAAGCCGCTCCTTGGTATTTGCCTTGGAATGCAGCTGATGTTTGAGGAAAGCGATGAAGTGGTGCAAACGAAAGGTCTAGGCATTTTCAAAGGACGTATCCAGCGCTTTACTGATGTTACACGCATTCCGCATATGGGCTGGAATGAGCTGAAATTAAACCAGACACCAGCGTGGTTAAATAATAAAGACTTGCCGCAGGAACGCCATGTCTACTTTGTTCACTCGTACTATGCGAGCGGCATCGATGAAATGGAGCTGATCGCCTCAGCTGATTATGAGCACGTGAAAGTACCGGGCATCGTGGCAAAAGATAATTTTACAGGTATGCAGTTCCATCCAGAAAAGTCAGGGCCGTTTGGAGTATATTTACTGACGGCTTGGACACAGGGAGTGAAAGAGGGCGTATGTTAACAAAACGAATTATTCCATGTCTTGATGTGAAAGAAGGACGTGTTGTAAAAGGGGTACAGTTTGTAGAATTGCGTGATGCAGGCGATCCGGTAGAGTTAGCGAAATTTTATGATGAGCAGGGCGCCGATGAACTTGTATTTCTTGATATTTCCGCATCGCACGAAGGCCGGGAAACGATGGTCGATGTTGTCCGTCAAACGGCAGCGGCATTGGCGATTCCTTTTACGGTAGGCGGCGGCATCCGAACGATTGATGATATGAAGCGCATTTTACGTGCGGGAGCCGATAAAGTATCGGTCAACACATCAGCACTGGAACGCCCGCAGCTTATTAAAGAAGGCGCGGATTACTTTGGGGCACAATGTATTGTTTGTGCGATCGATGCAAGGTACAGTGAAGAAGACGGAACATGGATGGTCTACACACATGGCGGCCGCAATAAAACAGCATGGACAGCAGTCGACTGGGCAAAGGAAGCGGTTCGACTGGGTGCAGGAGAAATTCTCCTTACATCGATGAACCAGGACGGCGAGAAATCAGGCTTTGACCTGGCATTAACGAAAGCGGTACGTGATGCGGTAACCGTTCCTGTCATCGCAAGCGGCGGGGCAGGGAATGCCGAACACTTCCGTGAAGTATTGCAGGATGTTGATACAGATGCTGCTTTGGCAGCGAGTATTTTCCACTATAAAGAAACAAGCGTAGCAGAAGTGAAAAGCTACTTAAAAGAAAAAGGGGTTCGTGTACGATGAACATAAAATTCGATGAACAAGGCTTAATTACAGCCGTAGTACAAGATGCACAGTCAAAAGAAGTATTAACAGTAGCTTATATGAACGAAGAATCACTCCAAAAAACGATTGAAACGAATGAAACTTGGTTTTATTCACGTTCTCGTCAGGAGCTTTGGCATAAAGGGGCAACGAGCGGCAACACGCAAAAAGTGGTTTCGATCAAAACAGACTGTGACAAGGATGCACTTGTAATTGAAGTCATTCCAGCTGGTCCGGCTTGTCATAACGGAACGACATCATGCTTTACTGAAAGCTTGGTAGAAAATGAACGTCCGGGCTCTGTCGCAATTCTTCCGCAGCTTGTAGAAGTGATTAAACAACGTGAAATCGATATGCCTGAAGGGGCGTACACAACGTATCTATTCGATAAAGGAATCGATAAAATCTGTAAAAAAGTCGGCGAAGAGGCTACAGAAGTTGTCATCGGTGCGAAAAACCGCGATGCAGAAGAAGTGAAATGGGAGTCGGCAGATCTTCTTTATCACTTACTAGTACTGCTTCAAGAGCAAAAAGTTAATGTTTATGAAGTACTGGATGTATTGCAAAAACGCCATGAAGGAAAGAAACAGTAACAAATAACAAATGTGCTAAAGCGCCCGTCCAACTCCGATAGGGCAAAACGCCACGTCCTTGTGGCATGCCCCAAATGACTCGCATCGTGTGAGCCGCAAGACTTGGAAGGCCCGACGCAAAAGTAAAAGTACCGCCACTTTTGCATGAGGGACTTAATGGTGCGAGGAGTTGGTGCTTTAGCATGGACGGGACAGCATTTTATTTTAAGGTTATTCACAATGTCAAAATTTATCATTACCTTAACAAATGAAAATTAACACCGCTTTGTCAAACGTGTTTTTAGTACATATGTGCCGAATATGCTATAATAGTAAGAATTGATTAAGGGACCACACCTGTGCGTTCCTTATTTCTTTGTTTACAAACAAATGACCTGCGTATTTGATGATATAGAATGTATTGAACGGAATGACTCGGAGGAATTTTATTGGAAAATAAACGTTTAAAACCAAAAGCTACTAATGTCGTGTCGTTTGTTCCGAATGGTGATTATTATTACAAGAAAGCTTTAAAGGCAATAGAACGAGACGAAATGGATAAAGCATATAAATTTATTAAGCGCGCGGCGGATTTAAGTCCGGATGACGCGCATGTGTTACTACAGTACGGAATACTTGAAATGGAACTGCAAAATTTCGAGCATGCATATGAGCTGATTCACACAGCCTATAGTTTAGAGCCGAATGAATCCGAAATCATTTTCATGCTGGCGGAAGTGTCGGGCTGTATCGGTCATATTGCGGATGCCCAAAAATACGCAGCACAATATTTAGAAATGGAACCTAATGGCGCATATACGGAAGACGCCTCCGAAATATTGGAGTTCGTCGACTATGTGGGCGAAGAAATGGATGACATGGACGAATTTGACGGAGCGAAGCATGTGGCACAGGAAAAGGCCCGCCGCCATATGGAGCAGGGAGATTTCAAGACGGCGATCGAGATGCTGGAGCAAATCATTGAAGAGTTTCCGGACCTTTGGAATGCCTATAACAATCTGGCGTTAGCCTATTTTTATGTGGGAGACGCGGAACAGGCCCGCGCACTTTTATATCGTGTGCTGCGCGAAAACAAAGGCAATCTTCATGCGCTATGCAACTTGGCCGTATTTGCGTATTACGAAAAAAGCAATGAAGAACTGAACGAACTGGTCGGTTTACTAAAGAAAATCCAGCCGTTCGATTGGGAAAACCGTTATAAGCTCGGTGCGACATTTGCGTTAATCGGGCAATATGAAGAGGCCTATAAATGGCTGCGTTCTATGAGTAAGAAAGGCTATGAAGGGGAGTCCGGATTCTATTTCTGGCTTGCCCAGTCAGCCTACTTCTCAGGACATGAAACAATTGCGAAAGAAGCATGGAAAATGCTTATCCAGCTGGATCCATCCAAAGAAGGAATGGAACCGTGGGCAAATGGTGAAGGCTCTATTTTACGCAATTCAGCGGAAAATCACCGTGACTTCATCATTCGTCAATTAACAGATGAGCATCAGTCCAGCCGATTATTCGGCATGTTTTTATTGAAGCGGTCCGCACATAAACAAGAGATTGTTGCACATCCTTCATTATTGAATGTTTCGAATTTCACGGCGATCGAAAAGCTTTGCATGGCATATGCACTGGACTATGATTTCAGCAACGGCAGCAAGGAAGAACAGCAATTCCTGCGTTTTATGGAAGTTGCCGAACTGATTACAGAAACGAATGATTCGATTTCGTTGGAAGTGGCGCAAGTGTTAAGTACATGGTTTGCACTTGGGGAAATCGCATTCCAACAAGGCTATTCGTTTAAAAATCGCGCGGCGCTTGCTGCAGCGGTTGAATATTCGTTCCATACGGCACTGGAAAACAAAGTGACGAAAAAAGCGGTGGCGGGTAAGTATAATATTTCGACTGCAACATTATCGAAGTATAACGATGAATTATATGAATTTGTACCGTCGGACTTTGAATAGGCAGTATATTTGTATTTATCCAAGCAATCTTATACGATAAAACTATATAAAAAGGTATACGCAAGAGGAGGATCAACATGTCTGAAGAAAAAATTTATGATGTAGTCATTATCGGAGCAGGTCCAGCAGGTATGACTGCTGCGGTATATGCATCACGCGCTAATTTATCAACATTAATGATTGAACGTGGGATTCCCGGCGGACAAATGGCTAATACGGAAGCAGTGGAAAACTACCCTGGTTTCGATACAATTTTAGGACCTGAGCTATCGACAAAAATGTTTGAGCATGCGAAAAAATTCGGTGCTGAATATGCTTACGGTGATGTAAATGAAATCATCGATGGTGAAGAATACAAAATTATCGTTTCAGGTAAAAAACAATATAAAACACGCACGATTATTATTACAACTGGTGCGGAATACAAAAAACTTGGCATCCCTGGCGAAACAGAGCTTGGCGGCCGCGGTGTAAGTTACTGTGCTGTCTGTGATGGCGCATTCTTCAAACAAAAGAACCTTATCGTAATCGGCGGGGGCGACTCTGCTGTTGAAGAAGGTGTTTACTTAACACGCTTTGCGGATAAAGTAACAATCGTACACCGTCGCGATAAGCTTCGTGCACAGAAAATTTTACAGGACCGTGCATTTGCCAATGAAAAAGTAGACTTCATCTGGAACTCAACAGTGAAAGAAATTCATGAAGTTGACGGTAAAGTAGGCAAAGTGACGTTAGCTTCAACAGTTGACGGTACTGAATCCGAAGTGGAAACTGATGGCGTATTCGTATATGTCGGCATGCTTCCATTAACAGCGCCATTTGCTTCACTGAATATTTTAAATGAAGCAGGCTATATCGTAACGAATGAAAAAATGGAAACTTCAATTCCGGGTATTTATGCAGCGGGCGATGTTCGTGAAAAAATGCTTCGTCAAATTGTAACAGCTACAGGCGACGGCAGTATCGCAGCTCAATCAGCTCAACATTACGTAGAAGAAATAAAAGAAAAAATAAAACAATAATTCTTTAACATAAATGTAATCATATCGTTACAAAATAAGGGTATACTAAAAGTGGAATTTGTTTTAACCCCCTTATATTTTTATCCTAAGGTTGTTTCAAGCGGTTTACGCTGAAGCAACCTCTTTTTTTGTGTATTTTCGACATAAATGTTGACATTCTAAATGAAACGCTTGCTTTTACTGAATGCATAGGACAAGGTATAATAGAAATAAGCTTTAGAAAAACACAATTCGCTTTGCATAGCGGTATTGTGTCTTTACTTATGTGGAATTTGTGGAGTATTAGTTATTCACTTATCCATTAAATGAAAAAGTTGAGGTGTTGTGTATGCAACGTATTACAAATTTACTCGCTATTAAAGATGGTCAAGTATTATTGCTGCAAAAGCCGAGAAGAGGCTGGTTTGTGGCACCGGGTGGGAAAATGGAGCCAGGAGAGTCCATCTATGACTCCGCTATACGCGAATTTCAGGAAGAGACGAATCTAACACCAAAAGACGTTCATTTAAAAGGCGTATATACAATGGTTATAAAAAATGGTGATACAGTCGTCGATGAGTGGATGCTGTACACATTTATTGCAACAGATGTTGAAGGTACACCTTTTGTTGAAACACGGGAAGGCGTTTTAAGCTGGTATGAAATCGATCGTTTAAAGGATCTTCCGATGGCAGCAGGTGACCGTACGAATTTATTATTTGCAGCATTAAATAAAGGTACGCAATATGGTACATTTGAATATACAGAGGATTTTGAGCTGATTAGCGAAAAAATTCAAAACTCGATGGAACAAAACTAGAGGAGATGAAATAAGTGGCTAGTTCGAGCTATACACATGAGTTAGTTATTATTACAGGAATGTCAGGGGCGGGCAAAACGGTAGCAGTTCAAAGTTTTGAGGATTTAGGTTATTACTGTGTAGATAATTTACCTCCGGAGCTTCTAACTACTTTTTTAGCGCTAATGAAAGGTTCCGAAAAAAAGATTTCACGTATGGCAGTTGTCATGGATTTACGTGGGAGAGAATTTTTTGGCTCATTGATTGAATCGCTCGACGCACTACTGGACGAAGAAGATATTTTACTGCGTATTTTATTTTTAGAATCCGATGATGCCACATTAGTTCGCCGCTACAAAGAGTCACGCCGATCACATCCGCTTGCACCTCAGGGATTACCGCTGGAAGGGATTCAACTGGAGCGCGAATTGCTTTCCGAAGTAAAAGGGCGCGCCAAATCGATCGTCAATACTTCCAAGTTGAAGCCTCGCGAATTACGTGAACGTATCGCGCAGGAATTCAGCAATATGAGCAGTCCTACGTTTTCACTGAACATTATGTCGTTCGGATTTAAGCATGGACTGCCGATTGATGCTGATTTAGTATTTGATGTCCGTTTTTTGAAAAATCCTTACTATGTTGAAGAATTACGGCATAAAACAGGGCTGCAGACAGAAGTTTCCTCATACGTACTGGCAACGGAAGAAACACAACAGTTAATTGCCAAACTGACTGACTTGTTCACTTTCATGATTCCCCATTACCGTAATGAAGGCAAATCACAGCTTGTCATCGCTTTCGGCTGTACGGGCGGGCAACATCGCTCCGTTACACTAGCAGAATACTTCGGGAAGCTATTGGCAAAAAATGATCAAGTCATCGTTACACATAGAGATATTAATCATAGGAAGGATTAATGAAATGAAAAAAAAGAGAACAAGAATCGTCGTAATTGGCGGGGGGACAGGCCTTTCTACAATTTTACGCGGTTTAAAGCAACATCCTTTTGATATAACGGCCATCGTTACGGTTGCAGATGACGGTGGCTCTTCTGGACGTTTGCGCGATGACTATGATATCCCGCCGCCAGGAGATGTGCGAAATGTAATTGCCGCACTTTCAGACGTAGAGCCGTTAGTGGAGCAAATGTTTCAATATCGCTTTTCCCAATCAAACGATTTGGACGGCCATTCGCTCGGGAATTTAATGTTGACGGCTTTAACGGAAATTACAGGTGATTTTAACCATGCGATTGCTGAAATGAGCAAAGTACTGAATGTGCACGGAAAGGTCATTCCAGCAGCGAATAAGAAGGTTACATTACATGCCGAGTTAGCAGATGGGTCAGACATTATAGGCGAGTCGAAAATTCCATCAGGCCATGCACCGATTAAACGGGTATACTTGGAGCCTAGTAATCTCAAACCTTTACCTGCTGCAGTTCATGCGATTGAACGGGCAGATTTTATTTTGATTGGACCTGGAAGTCTTTATACGAGCATCATTCCGAATTTGCTGGTTAAAGGAATCGGTCAGGCAGTCATTCGTGCGAAAGGCGAAAAGATCTACATTGCGAATTTAATGACACAGCAAGGTGAAACGAGAAACTTTACTGCTTCAAAACATATTGAAGCGATCCATGAACATGTTGGAGAAGCATTTATCCAATCGGTACTGATCAATGAAAAGGAGCTGCCTCCTTCGATTTACGATAATTACCGTGAAGAAAACGCGGAACCTGTAAAATTTGATATTGAAAGACTCAGAGAAATGGGCATCAATATTATTCCAAAAGAAATTGCACTCATTGAAAATGGAACAGTACGTCATGATGCGGTAAATCTCGCTGATTGGCTTTGTGAATATACAGTAAAGAAAAAACAAACGATGCAAGAAGAGTAGTATGGAAGAAACGCTACATAGGTTGCTGGGAAAGGGGGAGCGAATCCATGTCATTTGCATCTGAAACTAAAAAAGAACTGACGCAGGTAGAAGCCGGTGACAGCAGTTTAAAGGCGGAAGTATCTGCCCTTATACGGATGAACGGTTCGTTGAGCTTTGCGAATCGTCAAATAAGCTTGGACGTACAGACAGAAAATGCGGCAATCGCACGTCGGCTTTATACAATTGTAAAGAGGCTTTATCCGTATAATGTCGAATTGCTTGTTCGAAAAAAGATGCGTCTTAAAAAGAACAATGTGTATATATGCCGTGTTCGTGAGGGTGCGAGAGAAATTCTTGCGGATTTGGAAATTGTCTCAAATTCATTCGAGTTTAATCATACGATCGCCAAATCAATCATACCGAAAGAAAGTGAACGCCGTGCTTATCTACGTGGTGCCTTTTTGGCGGGAGGCTCGGTGAACAATCCGGAAACCTCTTCCTACCATTTGGAGATTTATTCTTTATATAAGGAGCACGGGGAAGCGTTGGCAGAGCTGATGAACCGATACGATCTGAATGCGAAAACGATCGAACGTAAAAAAGGCTTTGTGACGTATTTGAAAGAAGCCGAAAAGATTTCGGATTTTATGAATTTAGTCGGTGCTGTACAGGCAATGCTGAAGTTTGAGGATGTACGGATCATTAGAGATATGCGTAACAGTGTAAACCGTATTGTAAACTGTGAAACAGCCAACTTAAATAAAACAATAGGCGCGGCGCTGCGGCAAGTGGAAAATATCCGCTATATTGATAATGCGGTAGGTCTTGACCAGCTGCCGGAAAAACTGCGTGAAATTGCACGTCTTCGTGTGGAATATCAGGACGTGACGTTAAAAGAGCTCGGTGAAATGGTTTCAACTGGCGTTGTCAGTAAATCAGGCGTCAATCATCGTCTGCGCAAAATCGATGAAATCGCGGATGCGCTCCGTCGTGGAGAGAGTATTTAAATTCTCATAAAGATACGGGGCACGAAGCAAGTACATGGAGGGGCGCAAAAGAAAAAATTGGTAACGATTTCATAAAAGATGTTTCCAATTGTTGTTCTTTTCGGACAATTTCGTTAAGATAAACTTAGAAGCGATGAACGGTTGTGAAAGGGAGTATTTCAACATGATTGAAAAACAAGTAGAAGTAAAGTTAAAATCGGGCTTACAAGCAAGACAGGCCGCTTTGTTCGTCCAAGAGGCGAATCGTTATAAAGCAGATGTCTATTTACAAAAAGATACGAAAAAAGTGAATGCGAAGTCGATTATGGGCATTATGAGCCTTGCGGTTGCAAAAGGCACAGTTGTCACATTATGGGCTGACGGTCATGACGAAGAAAAAGCAATCGACGCACTACAACTTCTAATTGAAAAAGCGGATTGATACAAAAGAGCTAGCATAAAAGTAAAAATTTCATTGGTAAGGAAAAAATCCTTGTTATGAAACGGATATTTTGGAAAATTGATTGGAATGCAGGGCGACTCCTGCGGGAATAGCGTGACGCCTGAGACTACAGGCTCAGGCCACGCCCGCGGAAAGCGTCCCGGAATGGAAATCAATTTTTACGCACAGCGAAAAAATGCCATTTTTCTCCCAGAGAGAAAAATGGCATTTTTGGATTATGTCTTATATTATTTTTTGAATACAAAAAAGCATACAAGACGAATCTTGTATGCTTGAATGAATTGATTATTTTAATTGGTTACGCTCATAAATTTTATCGATAAGACCGTACTCTAATGCTTGCTGTGCAGACATGAAGTTGTCACGATCTGTGTCGCGTGCCAACGTTTCGTAATCTTGGCCACTGTTTTCAGCCATGATACGGTTTAATTTTTCACGTAAGTGTAAAATACGTTTTGCAGCGATTTCGATTT
Source organism: Solibacillus sp. FSL W7-1436 (assembly GCF_038007305.1). NCBI lineage: Bacteria > Bacillati > Bacillota > Bacilli > Caryophanales > Caryophanaceae > Solibacillus > Solibacillus sp. FSL W7-1436. The sequence continues at coordinate 716,894 of NZ_JBBOWV010000001.1, read as the reverse complement.
CTGTTGCTTGACCTTGTGCTCCGCCAAGTGGTTGGTGAATCATTACTTCTGCGTTTGGTAATGCGACACGCTTGCCTTTTGCACCAGCAGAAAGCAGGAATGCACCCATTGAAGCAGCCATACCGATACAGATTGTTGATACATCAGGTTTGATGAAGTTCATCGTATCGTAGATCGCCATACCTGAAGTGATAGAGCCACCTGGTGAGTTGATATACAGGTAGATGTCTTTATCAGGATCTTCAGCTTCTAAAAATAGTAGCTGTGCTACGATTGAGTTCGCAACATTATCGTCAATCCCACTACCTAATAAAATGATGCGGTCTTTAAGTAAACGTGAATAAATGTCATATGCACGTTCGCCGCGGTTTGTTTGTTCAATAACTGTAGGAATTAAGTTCATTGAAAAATCCTCCCTTTGTTAAAGCTTATATTCGATAACTTTTGCTGAAATTGACAAATATTTCAGCTGTAAACCTATCATACACGTATTAGTCAGTTATGGTCAAATATAAACTCTGATTTTTACAGTTGAAAATAAAGGGTTCCATCTGTATAATGAAAAAAGTTGCTCATATACTTATTTATATGTCCTCGTGGTGTAATGGATAACACTTCAGATTCCGGTTCTGAGGCTGGGGGTTCGATTCCCTCCGAGGGCGCTTTCTTTTTAAAGATTATTATTGACCAGTAATAAGTGAAAATAATCTTTCTCTTCCATTTTTCTACAGTTTAATTTTGACGCTACACTATAAGTTTCCGAAACTAATCTAATTTAAACGCTCTTCACCCAAAAAATAAAATTTCTTTGTAAAAAAGCACTTTTCCTACTTGAAATATATGCTGGAAATTAGTACATTATTAAATGTTGTGTTTTTACAAAACTAGTTAGATAGACCATACTATCATGTCCCTTTAGGGGGCACCATTTTACTGTTTTAATATACGTTTCAATATCAATTGCAAAAAATCATCTGAGGCTTTTTTGCAATAGAGAATGAAGTTTTAGTAGGATAGAAGGAATCACTGTACCGGTTCTTTTTATCCTTCATTCGTTCTCTAACTAAAAATAATTATTCAAGGCTGCATGAGAGGGAGGTCCTCTTGTGCGGTCTTTTTTATTGGAGTGAAAATTTACCTGTAAGATTGACATATCCTATAAAAAACAGGGAATATATGTAATGAAATATGTGTCTTCACAAGAAAGAAATACAATAATGAAATAGTAATATAGTGAATAAATATTAAATTATATGCAAATATACCGTCAATTTTGTTATAATAATTCATCATACTGCAATAATAATCAATTTTTTAAAAATTAAATGTTGTATATTAATTGCGGAATTAATATAATTGAACATGTTATTAACAAAAAAACTACTACATCCAGGAGGATATTCATAATGAGTACTAGAAAACTATTTAAATGGGCAGCACCTTTAGCAGCAGCCTCTATGATTTTAACGGCGTGTGGAGCGGACGAATCTTCATCAACAGGTGATAAAGAATATAAGAAAATTGTTGCAGGTACGGAAGCTACATATGCACCATTTGAATACTTAGATGATAAAGGCAATGTTGTCGGATTAGATTCAGAGATTTTAGCGGCGATCGGCGAAGAGATGGGCATCGAAACAGAAGTGAAGAATGTGGGCTGGGACTCAATGATGAGCCAAGTAACAAATGGTGAAGTGGATATGGGTGCAGCGGCTATTACAATTACAGACGAGCGTAAACAATCATATGACTTTACAGATCCTTACTATGAAGCGACTTTATTGATCGTGACAAAAGAAGGTTCAACAGTCGCGTCTTTAGAGGATATTAAAGATAAAAAAATCGCGGTGCAGATTAATACGACAGGTCATATCGCAGCACAGGAACTTCAAGGTGTTGCAAGCTCGAAGATTTTAGCTTATGAAAACTTCTCTGTTGCTTTAACGGAAGTACTGACAGGCGCAGCAGATGCGGCAATCGGTGATAATGCAGTAATTTTAGATTACCTTGAAAACAATCCTGATTCAGGCTTAAAAGCGGTGGAAGATACATCATTTGAGAAAGACTACTTCGGCTTCATGGTGAAAAAGGGCAACAAAGAGCTGTTGGATATTTTAAACGAAGGTCTTCAAAAAATTAAAGATAACGGTAAGTTAGCTGAAATTACAGGTACGGAAATCGAATAAGCTACATTTTAATTTATTGGAGGGTTTCAGATGGATTTTTTTGATTTTTTCCGTTGGGATATAATCTGGAACTACCGTGAGCTATATGCAAAAGGACTTTGGGCAACTATTGTTTTAACAGCATGTGGTTATATTGGTGGTATCATATTCGGTCTAGTTTTAGGATTGGGCCAAGTTTCAACAAAAAAATGGATTTACTGGCCGGCTAAAATATATGTCGACGTATTCCGTGGTACGCCAATGCTCGTACAATTATTATTAATTCACTTAGCTGTTATTCCAACTATTTTTGGAACATCACAAGGTTGGTGGGTATCGGGTATTGTCGGCCTGATTTTAAACAGTGCCGCATACAATGCAGAAATTTTCCGTGCGGGAATCCAGTCGATCGACAAAGGACAAATGGAAGCTGCACGATCTTTAGGGTTAACGCAAAGCCAGGCAATGCGCAAAGTTATTTTACCGCAGGCGTTCCGTCGTATGATCCCGCCATTAGGGAATGAATTTATCGCACTTTTAAAAGATTCTTCACTTGTAACGGTAATCGCAGGAGCCGAAATTTTATATGTAAGTAAAGTTGTAGCCGGAACGTATCAGCGTTTCTGGGAGCCGTATTTATTCGCGGCATTCCTATACCTTGTATTGACGTATGCTGTAACGAAGCTCATTGCATTTATCGAAAGAAGAGTGGATATCAATTACAACCCACGTAAGAAAAAGGAGCGCGCGTAAATGATTAAAGTAGAAAACTTACACAAGCATTTTGGCAAGCTCGAAGTGTTAAAAGGGATCGATTATGAAGTACATGAAAAAGAAGTAGTTTGTGTCATCGGCCCATCCGGTTCTGGGAAATCAACGTTTCTTCGCTGCATGAATTTGCTGGAAGAAGTAACGGATGGTGCGATTTATATTCAAGGTGTCAAAATCAATGATCCGAAAACAAACATTAATGATATCCGTACAGAAGTAGGAATGGTGTTCCAGCAGTTCAACCTATTCCCGCATATGTCGGTGATCGATAATATTACGATGGCGCCAATGCAAATTCGCCAACTGAACAAAGCGGATGCCGAAAAACTGGCACTGGAGCTGTTGGACAAGGTCGGATTGCGTGAAAAGGCATATAACTATCCGCAGCAGTTATCAGGCGGTCAGCAGCAGCGTGTAGCGATTGCACGTGCTTTGGCGATGAAGCCGAAAGTGATGCTGTTTGACGAACCGACGTCAGCCCTTGACCCGGAAATGGTTAAAGAGGTTCTGGAAGTAATGAAAAACCTTGCAAAAGAAGGAATGACAATGGTTGTCGTAACACATGAAATGGGATTCGCACGTGAAGTAGGCGATCGTGTACTGTTTATGGATGGCGGCTATATCGTAGAGCAGGGCCACCCGGATGACGTATTCGGCAACCCGCAAAACGAACGTACAAAAGCCTTCTTGGGAAAAGTTCTATAGAGCTGGGAAACTATCTTCTATTATGATGAGTAGTAGAAGGTAGTTTTTTATATTGCGACTTACTAAGTTGAGAAGAATGCACAAATATATATAACGCGTTAATTGGAATGCAGGGGAGGCGATTCCTGAGGAAATCTTTATAACCTAAACTATCGGAATATTTAGAATTTCGTATTGTGCGGTTCTACTAAAAAATGTATAATCTTAAAAAAATAGAGGGGGCTTTATAATGCTCAAAACAAAGAAGTATTTAATAACGATGCTGCTGATGGCGTTAACAATCATTTTAGCCGCATGCGGTACATCAGACGATGAAACATCAGGAAGTGCAACATCCGGAGAAGGCGGCGGTAAAAAGCTGCTAGTCGGAACAGAAGCAACATTTGCCCCATTTGAATCGATGAACGATAAAGGTGAAATTGTCGGCATCGATGTGGATATTATGAAAGCGATCGGTGAAGAAATCGGTTCGGAAATCGAATTCCGAAATGTCGGATGGGAGCCGGTGTTCCAGCAAATTACAAACGGTGAACTGGATTTAGGTGCATCAGGCATCACAATTACTGATGAGCGTAAAGAAACGTATGACTTCACAGATCCATATTATGAAGCGTCGTTAATGATCGTTGTAAAAGAAGATTCAACAATTGAAACATTGGATGAGTTAAAAGATCAGAAAGTCTCTGTTCAGATTAATACGACAGGGCATATTGCAGCACAAAACCTGCAAGGGAAATCAAGTTCAAAAATTTTAGCTTATGAAAATCAGCCGGTTGCATTCCAGGAAGTTATCAATGGTGCAACAGTCGCGGCATTTGGTGATAATGCCGTTGTCATCGAATATTTAAAGAACAATCCGGATTCGGGATTAAAAGCAATTGAATCAGATCAGTTCGAAAAAGAGTATTACGGCTTCATGGTGAAAAAGGGCAACAAGGAGTTGTTAGACCGTTTAAACGAAGGCTTGGCGAAAATTAAAGAAAACGGCAAGTTAGAAGAAATTACAGGTCAGAAGATCGATTAGCGTATAAGCGGGAATAGGACCGGAATTATATAACATCAACTTTATGAATTGATTGGAGTGCAGGGGCGACTCCTAGGGGAATAGCGTGACGCCTGAGACTACAGGCTCAGGCCACGCCCCTGGAAAGCGTCCCCGAAACGGAAACAATTATAGGGTAAGCAGAAACACCTCAATTTTCTCTGAGAGAAAATTGAGGTGTTTCGTTTTGTTCAAGTTTATAAGGACTATATTAGAAAATTCTTCAGCCGAATCGCTCGAGAAAATAATTTTGCGTCCCTCCCCATTTTTGTTGAGGGGTTTTTGTACTGATTTAAACATTGCTGAAAAATTTCGTCACAATATCTTTTGTCATATCCACCTACATAACAGGCATCATGGTTCAGACAGCAATTATCGACTGCATTCGTTGGTGTGCCAGGTCCAGTGCATCCCGGTCCGCAATAGCGGTAGCCAGGGAAGCAGAACCCCATTACAGGACGTCTCATCATCCCACCTCCTTATAGTAGATACCATATAGTATGTTCACCTAATAAGAAGAAGAGGGCAATTCTATTAATTTCATCATAAAAACCTTTACTTTACACTAGCAGACTTTACGGGTGAAACCGAAGATTCGGCTACTTTCAATACTGCATTAACAAGGACATCCGCACCTTTAGAACATTCTTCGTAAGACGTATATTCATCTTCGCGGTGACTGTAGCCTTTCGCACTTGGTACGAAGATCATCGTAGAAGGAATGTACCCGGCGATAAATTGAGCATCATGACCGGCACCGCTGAACATATGATGGCGTGAATAACCTAATTCATCCGCACTTGCTGCTACAGCATGGACAACTTCCGGTGCGAAATACACCGTATCCCGGCTCCATAGTTTTTCGTAGCTCAGCTCGCAATTTTCGATTTCTTTTGGCAGGTCAAAAATAATCTGCTCCACCTGCTGAATGACTGCAGGGTCCTGGTGGCGGGATTCCAACGAGAAGGTTACGTTACTTGGAATGACTGTATGAATATTTGGATAGGCATTGATCCGCCCGATTGTATAAACAAGATCTTCGGGAAGCTGTTTTAGTTTATTTTGTAGAATTGAAATGATTTGCATTGCGGCAAACATACTGTCTTTACGCATGGAAATAGGGGTAGTGCCCGCATGGTTCGATTCGCCGGTTAATGTAATATCATAGCATACCATGCCAAGAACGCCCTCCACGACACCGATCTCTTTTTTATAATGTTCCAGCACGGGACCTTGTTCAATATGAAGCTCCAAATAGGCATGGGCCTCTGTCAGACGGTTTGTAACTTCGCCTTCATAGCCGCTTTCTTTCAGGGCTTGTTCAAATGTTACCCCTTTAGGGTCAGTAGAAGCGAGCATCTTTTCCTTTTCAAATTTGCCTGAGAGAACACCTGAAGCCATTAATGAAGGTTCAAAACGTGCCCCTTCTTCATTTGTGAAGTTTACGATCGTGATAGGGTGATTCAGTTCGAGTTTTTCATCGATAATCGTTTGGACGGCTTCCAGTGCAGTTAAAACACCAAGCACTCCGTCGAAGCGTCCGCCTTTAATGACTGAATCCAAGTGTGAGCCGATGACAATCGGTAAATTTTCGGAGTTGGAAGGAAGTGTTGCATACATTGTGCCCATATCATCTACTTTTACGATCATACCGAGCTGTTCGCAAATTTCCTTGAATTTGTTGCGTGCGAGAATATCTTCGGGAGATAGGCTTAAACGTGTGACACCGTTATTTTCTGTTGCCCCAAATTGGCTGAATAAATCAATCATGTTTTGAAGTCGTTCGCGATTTGTTTTTAACATAAATGTCCCCCTTAAAATCAATAATATATAAACATTAGCATTAGCATATAACAAATTAATATATACTTAATGTAAAATGTTACAATAATTGTATGGACGAATTGTTAATGATAGGGGGCTGCTTATGTTAACCGTAAAAGAAGTTTTTAATCGAAAATACTTTGAATCAGCGAAGGTCGTCGCAGGTCAAACAGGTTTAAACAATAAGATTAAATGGATTCATATTTTGGAAGTAACCGATGTGAAGCAGCTAATTAGGGGTAATGAGCTCATTCTGACAACGGGCGTCACTTTAAAGGATAATGAACAGGGCTTTTTGAATTTTGTGAAGCAGCTTAGCGATTTACATGTAGCCGGGCTGTGTATTGAGCTGGGGATGTACATTCAGGCGGTTCCGGAAAGCGTCATCAGTCTGGCGGATGAACTGGATTTTCCGCTCATCGTTTTTCAGGAAATCGTCCCGTTTGTCGGCATTACACAGGATTTGCATACAGCAATCATTCATCAGCAATACGATATTTTAAGACAGCTTGAAGATTATTCCCGGAAGATTAACAACTATGTTTTGAAGGTAAATGACAAAGTAAAAATTTTGCAGTATATGCAAAAGTATTTGAACGTGGATATTTATTTTGATGTGAAAAAAGGAAGAAGTCTCGCAATCCCGGATAAAAAGATTGAAAATTGCAATAAGTATATTGATCGTTTAGACAGTAAACATAAAGCGAAGATTGAAGTGAATTTATTTGATCAGTTGTACGGCACGGTCTACATATACTCTGAAAAAAGAGAAATGACTGAGCTGGATTTGCTCATATTGGACCGCACTGTTGTCACACTGTCGCAGTTTATTTTAAGAGATTTATATATTGAAGAAAAATTGGAAAGCGAGAACCGTAAATTTTTTGAGAAGTGGCTTGAAGGTGAAAACAGTGATGATGAATTGCTTTATTTTATCGAAGAGATCGATCAAAAGTTGAAGCATAACGGCTGGATGGTCATGATTCATCAGCTGAGAAGGAAAAATGCGAAAAAAGATTTAACGAATTATAAAATCAATCTTCGTCAGGCGTTGCAGAAGGAAGGGTTTTACACATTTATTGTCGAGCAGTCCCAATATTTGATTTTCATCGTGAATGATTTGGCGCAAGGGGCTACGTATAAAGAGCGGATGAACCGCGTGATGAATGAGATGATCCAGCAAAATAAACAGGACATGCTGATTGCTGTTGGGAAATATGTTTCGCATTACAATGAATTGAAAGAAAGCTATCAAACGGCGCAGGAAACCCTTCAGATCCGGATGAAACATATGGAGCATTCGTATTTCTATGATGAACTCGTGCTGTACCATATGGTGAAAGTGCTGCAAAACAACAGCAGTCTCATGCAGGCGGCAAAGGAAAAAATCGAAAAGCTCAGCCAGTATGACAGCAAGCATAATGCGAATCTGATTCAAACGCTCGATGTGTATTTTCAGTGTAACGGTCTGAAAAAGGAAACCGCCGAAAAACTGTTCATCGTGCGCCAAACCCTTTATCACCGCCTGGAAAAGGTGGAGCAGATCATCGGCAATGATTTTATGAAATACGAAAACCGCCTCTGCCTGGAAATCATGCTGCTCATGACGAAGCATAATTATTATGAGGGTGTGAAGGTTTAAAGTAGTGATTGAAGATGACGCGATTAATATGAAATGGAAATCAACCCCTTGCCCGATGAGAATAACTCTGTGCTAAATGTGAAATCGATGCAAACATCCATTTTACACTATGTATAATGCCCTTAATCTTCCAATAAGCGAAAATAGAAATAGAGTTTAGGAATGTAGGAGGGAAATGCATGAGCCAATATGTAGAGTATAACTGGAAAGCAAATGACGAAAAACATGTATGGCACTCGATGAAGCCTTATAACCCGGAAGCAACATTTATCGTTGAACAAGCGAAAGGGGCTTGGCTGACAGACATCGATGGCAATAAATATTTAGATGCAATGGCAGGGCTTTGGTGTACAAATATTGGTTATGGTCGTAAGGAAATTGCCGACACAGCTTACGAGCAAATGCTTAAAAATTCATATACACCGCTAACGAATGGGCATACACCGGCGATTTTGCTGAGCCAGAAAATCAGTGAGCTGCTTGGTGACGAATATGTCGTCTTCTATTCAAACAGCGGATCGGAAGCAAATGAAGTGGCGTTTAAAGTGGCAAGACAATATCATCAGCAAAAAGGTGATACGAACCGCTTTAAAATCATTTCCCGCTACCGTGCTTATCATGGAAGTTCAATGGGCGCATTGGCAGCAACAGGCCAAGCGCAGCGCAAATATAAATACGAGCCGCTTGCACCCGGCTTTTTACATGTAGCACCACCTGACCAGTACCGCAATCCCGAAGAAGCGGTCAACGGTGATGCAACGACATTGCCAAGTGTGAAGAACATCGACCAGGTGATGACTTGGGAAATGTCCGAAACGATCGCCGCGGTTATTATGGAGCCGATCATTACAGGCGGCGGTGTCATCATGCCGAATGAGGATTACTTGAAAGGCGTAAAGGAAGTGTGCGAAAAACACGGTGCGCTGCTGATCGTTGACGAAGTAATCAACGGTTTCGGACGTACGGGTAAAGCGTTCGGATTCCAGAACTACGGCATTAAGCCGGATATTGTGACGATGGCTAAAGGGTTAACAAGTGCCTACATGCCGTTATCAGCAACTGCCATCCGCCGCGAAATTTACGAGCAGTTTGTGGCGAACGGGGAATATGAATTTTTCCGTCACATTAATACATTCGGCGGTTCACCGGTCGCATGTGCGGTTGCACTGAAAAACATTGAAATTATGGAGCGCGAAAATTTATTCGAGCAATCGGTTGTACTCGGAGCATCACTTAAGCGCACTTTGACAGAAAATCTGGAGGATCATCCATTCGTGGGCGATATTCGCGGAAAAGGATTACTGATCGGAATTGAGCTCGTTGAAAATAAGGAAACGAAAGCACCGCTTGATGTTGAGCGCGTCAATGCAGTGATTGGCTACTGTAAGAAAAAAGGCGTCATTGTCGGAAAAAATGGTGTAACGGTAGCAAACTTCAATAATGTATTAACGCTGTCACCACCGCTTTCAATTTCAGTGGAGGAAAAGGACCTGATTGCCAATACGGTGATTGAAGCAGTGAACAGTATTAAATAAAGGGGGATCTTCATAATGACAGAAGCAGTTTCGGTAAAAAAATTAACACATTTTATCAATGGGGAATTGGTCGAAGGGAAGAGCAACAACTATTCGAAAGTTTATAACCCGACGACAGGTGAAGTAATTGCCGAAGTTCCGATTGCGTCAGCTGAAGAAACACGTGAAGCCATTGCAGCAGCAAAAGCGGCGTTCCCGGCATGGCGCGATTTATCTGTTGCGAAGCGTGCGGAAGTATTGATGCGTTTCCGATTTTTACTGACAGAAAATATGGATCAGCTGTTGGATATTATTTGTACGGAGAGCGGCAAAACATTGGAGGATGCGCGCGGTGAAGTGACACGTGCACTGGAATCGGTTGACTTGGCAATCGGTGCGCCTCATTTGTTGAAAGGGGAGTATTCGGTAAATGTAGGTGGTCAGATTAATGCCTACTCTGCAAAGTATCCTTTAGGTGTCGTAGCAGCGATCTCGCCATTTAACTTCCCGATCATGGTGCCGTTAGCGCAAACGTCGATGGCGGTCGCTGTCGGGAATGCGGTTATTTTAAAAGCATCCGAAAAGGTGCCGATGACTTCGCTGTTTGTCAGTGAGCTATGGAAAAAAGCAGGACTGCCGGACGGGATTTGGACAGTTGTAAATGGCAGTAAGGAAGCGGTCAATGAGCTGCTGGAAAACCCGACTGTTCAGGCAATTTCATTTGTCGGCTCAACACCTGTTGCGAAATATATTTATGAAACGGGTTCAAAATACGGCAAGCGTGTTACGGCTTTAGGCGGCGGGAAAAACAATATGGTCGTTATGCCGGATGCGGATCTGGAGCAAGTGGCGAACGCGTTTATCGGTGCTGCATATGGCGCGGCTTCCCAACGCTGCATGGCGATTTCTACAATTATGCCGGTTGGTGAAGAGACGGCTGACCGACTTGTTGCGATTTTGAAAGAGAAAATCAGCAACCTGAAAGTGGGCAGCTATAAAGAAGAGGGCACGGATTTTGGTCCGGTCATTTCAAAAGAGTCGAAAGAAAATATTTTGAAAGCAATCGATCTGGCTGAACGTCAAGGTGCGACGGTTGTAGTGGACGGCCGTGAACTGGATATCGTGAAAAACTCGGAAGGCTTCTTCGTCGGTCCGACATTACTGGACAATATTACGAAGGAGATGGAGATTTTCGATGAGGAAGTTTTCGGTCCGGCTCGTAATGTCGTGCGCGTAAACTCACTTGCAGAAGCGATTGATTTCATTAATGGTCAGGATCTGGCAAATGGGGTTACGATCTTCACGAATGACGGTGCGGCCGCGCGCAAGTTTACAACGGAGATTGATGTCGGTATGGTCGGTGTCAATGTGCCGATCCCAATTCCTGTCGGCTACCATAATTTTGCCGGCTTCAAAGGTTCGCGCTTTGGTGAAGGGCATATGTTCGGTCCGGATCAGGCCCGATTCTTCACGAAAACGAAAACGGTATCGGAACGCTGGCCAGATACATCGGAAACAACAGCTTCGACATTCGCTTTCCCTAGCAATAACTAAAATACAAGCAAAAAACAGCCTGATTCCGGAAGTGGGGTTAGGCTGTTTTAGGTCTTATACGTAGATGAAGTTTGCTGGCGGGGGTACGGCTTTATTGGAACAATTGTGGCGGTAAAGGAGTTTGCGGATGCTGGGCGGGTTTGCGGTTTTATTAGAACATTGCCTGCGGATATTAGAAGAAGTAGACCGGTTATTAGAACAGTTTGCGTGTTTATTAGAAGATTGGGCGGTAATGGGGGTTGCGGATGCTGATTTAGACCGGTGAGTATGCGGGTTTGCGGTTTTATTAGAACATTGCCTGCGGATATTAGAAGAACCGCGGTGGATATTTGAAGATTGGGAGTGGATATTAGAACATTGCACAAACATATTAGAACAATAGAACAATATATTAGAAAATCCGACTTTTATTAGAACAAATAAAAGTATATTAGAACATCCTCCGAATATATTAGAAAACTTCCGAAAGATTCTCACTCCTTATAGAAAACCGATAAAAACAATACATTATGTTAGAAAAACTTACACAAAAACAGTATATTTCATTACAACTTTTAACCTTTTGTCTAAAAATTTCGCGGAAAAAATTACCTTTTGTATATTAAATGTAGTCTAAATATTCAGTAAAGTGATAGTTATGAAGGATTCGCAAGGGTTCGGCAATGAAAATTTTTCGAGAATATTTCCATAAAATAGATATTATGTCGTTAACTGTAACATATAATACTAAAGGTTAATTATATGATAGAAAACTATTAAATATTCTCGAAAGCTGATAGCACTAGGAGACGCTTTGTTTTTTCATTTTTTCAATAGAAATTACTAGAAAACTAGGAGGGTTCATATGAAAAAGATTATTACTGGGGGAACAATTGTTACTGCTGCGGATACGTTTAAAGGGGATGTGCTGATTGAGGATGGGATCATCACTCAAATTGCAGCAAAAATAGATGATGCGGAAGCGGAAATTATTGATGCAACAGGAAAGCTTTTATTCCCGGGTGGTATTGACCCTCATACCCATCTTGATATGCCGTTCAACAACACGGTAACAGATGATGACTGGCAATCAGGGACGATTGCTGCGGCATACGGAGGAACAACAACGATTATCGATTTCTGTATTAGTGCAGGCTCCCCGACATTGATGGATGCAATCGATACATGGCATGGCAAGGCAAAAGATAAAGCCGTAATCGACTATGGCTTCCATTTAATGATCGGTGATTTAAATGAACAGCGCCTGCAGGAGTTACCGGAAGCGCTGGAGCGAGGCGGGATCAGCTCGATCAAAGTGTTCCTTGCCTATGCGAAGGAATTCCAGGCGACGGATCGCACGTTATTCCAGGCGTTTAAAGTCGGGAAGAAGCTTGGTGCAACGGTTATGGTCCATTGCGAAAACGGATCGGTTATCGATGAATTAGTAGAAGAAGCGAAAGCGAATGGTCAGACGGAGCCGATTTATCATGCGCTTACTCGTCCGCCTGAAGTAGAAGGGGAAGCGACGAAGCGTGCGATTGAGCTGGCAAACTTGGCTGGAGCGCAATTATATGTCGTGCATGTAACGTGTAAAGAAGCGGTAGATGAAATCATCTCGGCACGTAACAAAGGCTACAACGTGTTAGGTGAAACTTGTCCCCCGTATTTAGTGCTTGACCAGACAGCATTGGAAAAGCCGAACTTTGAAGGTGCGAAATATGTATGGTCTCCGCCGTTACGTCCTGTAGAGCATCAGGAAGTATTGTGGAATGCATTGAAGGCGAAGCAGCTGCAGACGATTGGTTCGGACCAATGTTCATTCAGCTTCAATGGCAAGAAAACATTAGGGAAGAACGACTTCTCGAAAATCCCGAACGGCGGGCCATTTATCGAAGACCGTTTCTCTGTACTGTATTCAGAAGGTGTTGCGAAAGGACGCATTACGGAAAACGAGTTTGTCGATATGATTTCAACGCAGTCTGCGAAGATTTTCGGACTATTCCCTAAAAAAGGAACGATCGCGGTCGGTTCAGATGCGGATATCGTATTATTCGATCCGACAGTAAAACGTACAATCTCTGCTGAAACACATCATATGAATGTGGACTACAACGCATTTGAAGGGCTGGAAGTGACGGGTGAACCGACAAGTGTGCTAGTGCGCGGTGAGTATGTCATTCAAGATAAAAAATTCGTCGGACAGCTTGGAAGCGGCAAGTATATCCGTCGTGAAGTAAAAGGTTCCACTAAAGTAACTTCATAACAAGGTCAATTACGCTATGTAATTGCGTCCGGATTCGTGGGTCAGCCAGCCTTAGTTGCAAGAAGCGACACTTTAGGCTGGCGTCAATTCCAATAAAAAATCTGTGACATCCACCGGGGCTTATCTTCATTTTGCAGGTGGTCAGGGCATCGGCTGAATGAAGATATCGACAGCTAAAAGTAATAACAAATCAAACTGGAGAGGGTTGTTATGAAATGAGCAATAGTTTAGCGAAGAACTTTGAAGAGATATTTGATGGTTTAACAACATACGCGGCAACTGTTGAAGCGAATCGTTGTCTGTATTGCTATGATCCGCCTTGTGTAAAAGCATGTCCAACGAGCATTAATATTCCAAGCTTTATCAAGAAAATTGCTTCGAATAATATGAAAGGTTCGGCCCGTGTCATTATGGAATCGAATCCGGTAGGTGCAAGCTGTGCGCGCGTCTGTCCGACAATCGAGCTTTGTGAGGGGGCTTGTGTGCTGAACAGTGAGGAAAAACCGATTCAGATTGGTCATCTTCAGCGCTATGCGACAGACTGGCTGCGTGAATCGAATGTCAATCTGTTCACGCCTCAACCGGTAAACGGCAAGAAAATCGCCATTATCGGAAGCGGTCCGGCAGGGTTATCTGCAGCACGTGAACTGGCTTTGCTAGGGTACGGTGTGACGATTTTCGAAGCCGATGAAAAAGCGGGCGGCCTGAATTATTACGGCATCGTTTCATTCCGACTGCCGCAGGATGTAGTTGAGTGGGAAGTGCAGCAAGTACAAAATCTTGGCGTGGAAATTAGAACGAGCACGAAGATCGGCGAAGATGTACTGGTTGACGAACTGCTTGAAAATTATGACCGCATCATTGTAGCGGTTGGTATGGGGAAAGTGCCGATGCTTGGCATTGAAGGCGAAAACTTGGACGGTGTGTATGATGCGATTGATTTCGTAAAGGAATCGAAATCTTCATTTACTGATCGGGTGCTTGGCAAAAAAGTGCTGGTAATCGGTGCCGGCAATACAGCGATTGATGCAGCAACATGTTCTGTAAGACTTGGTGCTGAGCAGGTGCAAATCGTTTACCGTCGTACATCGAATGAAATGACGGCATATGATTTTGAATTTGATTTTGCGAAGCAGGACGGTGTTGAGTTCAGATGGCTGACATTACCGAAGCGCATTATTGGCGACGACAACGGTAAAGTGATCGGAATGGAATGCATCAAAATGAAACTGACGGATATCGAAGGTGGAAAAGGGATGTTAACTGAAATTCCTGGTTCTGAATTTGTGATTGAGGCGGATGCGGTGATTCGGGCGATCGGTCAAACGAAGCAGTATGAGCTGATTGAGCATTTAGGGTTGGCGAATACACGCGGTGTAATTGATGTGGATCATAATAGCCTGAAAACATCCAATCCGAAAATTTATGCTTGCGGTGATGTGATCTACGGCAACGGGTACGGTGAGGCGACAGTTGTATCGGCAGCGCAGCAAGGCAAAGATTCGGCTTACGCGATTCATTATGAACTAAAGGCAAATTCAGAAATTGCATAGGGGGAATTGAAATGGCAGATTTACGAATAGATTTTGCTGGTATTAAGTCACCTAATCCTTTTTGGCTGGCATCGGCACCACCGACAAACTCCGGCTATCAAGTGCAGCGCGCATTTGAAGCGGGCTGGGGCGGCGCTGTATGGAAAACGCTGGGGGACCCTATTTTAAACGTTTCCTCCCGTTTTGCTGCTGTTAGTTTTAATGGTCAGAAGGTGGCGGGCTTCAATAATATTGAGCTCATCACAGACCGACCGCTCGAAGTGAACTTAAAGGAAATTTATGAAACGAAAAAACGGTTCCCGGACCATACGATCATCGCATCGCTAATGGTGGAGCCGAAAGCCGAGAAATGGCATGAAATCGTGAAAAGAGTCCAGGATGTTGGGGTAGATGGCTTCGAATTAAACTTCGGCTGCCCACATGGTATGGCGGAACGTGGCATGGGAGCCGCTTCAGGTCAAGTGCCTGATCTGGTGGAAAAGCAGACATATTGGGCAAAAGAATATGCTGAAGTACCGGTCATCGTTAAACTGACACCGAACATTACGGATATTACTGTAACGGCGGAAGCAGCGGTGCGCGGCGGTGCGGATGCAATTAGTATGATCAACACGATCAATAGTTTGGCGGGGGTTGATCTGAACTCTTGGAACACAATTCCGCATGTTGGCAATAAAGGGGCGCACGGGGGTTATTGTGGACCGGCCGTTAAGCCAATTGCTCTGAACATGGTCGGCGAGTGTGCAAGAAGTCCGTATATCAATTTACCGATTTCCGGAATTGGCGGTATTTCGAACTGGCAGGACGCTGCTGAGTTCATCCTGATGGGATCGACTAGTGTGCAAGTTTGTACAGCGGCAATGCACCATGGTTTCAGCATTGTTGAAGACATGATTGATGGATTAAGCAATTATTTAGACGATAAAGGCTTGAAATCGGTTATGGATTTAGTCGGCAAAACAGTACCGAAATATTCGGATTGGGGAGATTTAGACTTAAATTATAAAGTTGTTGCAGAGATCAATAACGATGTTTGCATCAACTGTAATAAATGCCATATTGCCTGTGAAGATACGTCCCATCAATGTATCGATCTGTATACAGAAGATGGCCGTCCAATGCTGAAAGTGCGCGAGGAAGACTGCGTAGGGTGTAACTTATGTTCAATCGTCTGTCCGGCAGAAGGTGCGATTACGATGAAGGAACTCGTTCCGACACAACCGCCGATGACGTGGAACGAAAGACAGAAACTAATTGCAGGATTTGCTCCGAGCAGTTCAGGTGTTGCGAGGTAATTGGCACAAGTTTTTTAAAAGGATGGATGTCAGCCTAACTGCGTCGCATCAAGCGGCAGCGGGTGACTGACATACTTCCTCTGTAAACCGAAAAATTGAATAAAGAGAGGTGTAGCGATGTCAGACAGAAAAGACAAAAGTAATAACTATTTAAAATCACCGGATTTACTTCCTGTCACACACGAAAACCGCAGTATCAGTATGATGGGCTTTGGTGTCATCTGGGTTGGGATGGCCATCGTACTTGCGGCATTTGCGATCGGTGCAGGAGGAATTGTCAATCTAAGTATGCCAATGCTTATCCTTGCGACATTGGTGGGCTCGATTCTGATCGGGATCTTCATGGTCGTCATCGGGGATATCGGTGTTGAACACGGATTATCGTTTCCTGTTTATATGCGTGCCCCATTCGGAACAATCGGTACGCATTTCCCGTCATTTGCCCGTGCATTTACAGCTTCGTGCTGGTTCGGGATCAACACGTATTTCGGGGCATTGGCGATCAACGGTATTCTGAACATTCTTGTCGGCTTTGATAACTGGTTTATCTGTTTCCTAGTATTTGCGACGTTGCAGTTGTTCAATGTATCACTGGGGATTAAATCAATTGAACGTTTCGCGGATTTCGCTGCACCGGTCATTATCTTTATTTCGATTTGGATGTATCTGCAATTATCTGCTGAAGCAAAAGAGCAGGGCAAAGCGGTATGGTCATGGGTGGAAGCACCGCAAACAGGATTTGAACAGTTTACGGCATTCATGGTAGTCGCGACTGCAATCATGGGCTTCTGGGCGACATTGGCTGCAGATATGCCGACGCTTTCCCGTCACTTTAAGGCGCCGAAAAATGAGCGTAACTGGTTTAAACGAAATAAAACGCAATTACTTGGTTCATTAGTAGTTCAGCCAATCTTCAATACACTGATGATCGTCATCGGTGCGGTTTGTTATATGTCGACTGGTTCAGGTGACCCGATCAACGCACTACAGCAAGCGGCAGGCGGTATAGTCCTCGTGATGCTGTTATCGATGATCGTACTGGCACAATGGTCGACAAATACTTCCGCGAACGTTATTCCGGCAGCGACGATTTTCTCGAATATCGGCGGAGCGAAAGTACCGTTCTGGGTTGGTGTAGTCGTTGCCGGTATTGTCGGGACGATTGTTCAACCTTGGAGCTTGTTTGATGTTTTAAATAGCGTACTTCTTGTTGTAGGGGGTATCCTTTCTTCGATTGTCGGTATATTATTCGCTGACTATTACTTGCTTCGTAAGCGACGTGTAAATGTCACGGACCTTTATGAGGCGGATGGGCAATACCGCTATTTAAAAGGTGTCAATGTAGCGGGCATTATCGCTTGGGTGCTTGGCGGGCTGATCGCGAATATTTGGCCATCGTTCTCTTCACTTATTGGCTTCTTTGTTGGGGCGGCAATCTATTATGTGCTGGCGAAATACTGGTGGTTCAAGAAGTATCCGCAAGCTGAAATCGTGAATCCGAGCGATGATGAATATTTAGGCATTACAGCGGGACGCAGCTGGGAAATTGACGCTGTTCCAGAACCGATTGGCGTTCAGCAGACAGCTTCCGCAGATTAAATGTAAACGAGGTGCGAACATGTCAGAATTTCAGTTTGTAGAAAAAGAAATTCAGCAAATTGATGAACTGCTTGCTGAAAACTATATTATCAAAACGATCGATGAGAATCTGGAAGGAGCTTTCGTGACGTTTATTAATCCAGCAACTCATGAGGAGCGTTTACTGCATATTAAAATGGCCGACACAAGAAAATATTTCTCCAGTAAACTGCTGGAACAATTGAGCAGTTGAAAATTTAGAGCGGCAGGCGCATTTCCTTACGGGATGCGCCTTTTTTTATGGAAAAATTTTGAGCAAAGGCATATTTCGACATGGAAATACATATTGTGAAGAAGAACAAGTGGATGCACCAGTTGAATCCAGAAAAATTTCTGATCGAAGTGGAGGGTTTTTATGGGTGAAGGGAAAGGCACATTTCAGAAATGGAGGAAGAAAGTCAACAAGAAGGTGACAACGCTTAGCAGTAAAACGTCTTTTGCGGTCGACCGGTCCAAACTGCGAAAACAAATCAACGGAATTGAAGAAGAAATCAGAGTGCTGAAACAGCAGATTGGGGAAATCGTCAATTTGAACCGCAACAGCCTGTTTTCGGTCAGCATGGTGAATTATCAGCTCGCGCAAATTGAAGCGAAAGAAAACACGATTGCGCAGCTGGAAAAAGATATTGAAGAATTGAATGAACTGAGTAAATTAGCGGGCGTCGAAGAGGAGGAGATTAAGCCCGATCTGAAAGCAAAGCAAACGATTGACGATATTACGGCGTCCTATATATACCATTGCGCCAACTGTAATGAAGTGTACGATGAACCGAAAAAGTTTTGCGAGGAGTGTGGGTATAGCATGGAATAGCCGCTTATCGTAGAAATTTGACGATAAGCATTGCAAGAACACAGCGCCGGAAAATAAAGGAGGAAACATAAATAGAGAACGCCCAACTTTCTGTCTCTTTTAGAAAGTTGGGCGTTTCTTTGTGGAAAATGCTGCAGCTTTTCCTTATTACTTACGATGTTCTACAAGGTCAATTGCCCCTAATACAATATGGGCAAGGCCGAAACCGAAAATGGTATTGGCAATCATCTTGTTCGTACCGATTTTTTGTTTCATCGCATACCCCGTTGCAGTGACAGCTGATCCAAGTACAGTCGGAATTAAACCTTCACGAATATTTTTCATAAAAGCCCCTCCTTCATCGTAGTGGGTGAAACGAGTACCGTTCCTATTGTTTGTACTTCTGCGTGAAATATTTATTGTAAATATTGGGTAAATTATTTAAAAATTGAAACTATACGATGATTCGTTCGTATATTTTATTGGGCATACTAGTTAGGCATATTTTTTGCTTGTTCTGCTTGGCCGTACATATTGAGCATTGTGCTCATATCCTGTGGTGAAAGTTGCGGTACTTGGTAATAGCCTTTTTTGTTTTGATATAGGGAAAGTTCATAGGCCATTTCGATGCAGTTAGGTACGGAATCCTGCAGGACACGACGAACAACAGGGTTTGTGCTTTCTAAAGCAGCAACAGTTTTCCCTGAAGCACCCATTTTGTGGCAGTTTAACAAGAAGCCTGAAATGATCGCATCGTTAATTTCACTTGCGGAAGTGATCGGTTTTTTAGGCTCACCAGGCTTGATGCCATAAATCGTATCGTTCCCCATATTCATATTGTAAGTGCGTGTCGGATGTTTTGGATCATGACCTGTTTTAAAGGCTTCCATCGTAATATTGTACTCATCAAGCATAAAAGCGTACTGGCGATCCAAAATAGATAAAAGCTCGCTGTCTTGAACTTGATCGCGAAGCAGGACGAATTGGTTTAATCCGCCGATCATGGCGCTTAGTACTTCATGAACATCCAATATTTCATGGGCACCATGATTTGTTGAAAAAGGCATTTGATTGTCTTGAGATTGGGATGATTGGGTAAACATGAATTAGTAACCTCCATAGTAAGATATTTCGTACGCTCTTATTGTGGAAACGAACAGTATTTTTATACGCAATTTTTAAAAAAGAGAGGATGGGGCAAATGTTTAAAAAAAATGAACGAGGCAGTGCAGTATTAGTCGCCCTTATTGCAATTGTTGCATTGATCGTCATTGCGGCAATGCTTATCGTGCCGAAATACAACAAACTTGTAACAGGTGAAGAGACGGTGGAGGCAGCGTGGGCGCAAGTCGAAAACCAGCTGCAGCGCCGATTTGATCTAGTGCCGAACTTAGTGAATACGGTCAAAGGTTATGCAGAACATGAGGAAGAAATTTTCACACAGATCGCAGAAGCCCGTACACAATATGGGAATGCCAATACAGTAGAAGAAACGGCGGACGCAAATAATGAGCTATCTTCTGCATTGGCCCGATTACTCGTAGTAGTTGAAAATTATCCGAATTTAAAAGCGGATGTACAATTTACACGTTTAATGGATGAGCTGGCAGGGACGGAAAATCGCTTAACGGTAGCGCGTAAAGATTACAATGATACGGTTCAGCAGTTTAATAATGATGTTCGCCGCTTCCCAGGAAACTTAATCGCGGGCATGTTCGGCTTTGAACAAAAAGACTACTTCGAAATTAAAGAAGGTGTGGAAGAAGCACCGGCTGTCGATTTTGGCGATTAATGATTGGGAATAATGGAGCAGCCGGCAATGACCGCAGCTTCTAAAAAGGGGGGACTGTATGTGAGATTAATGGTATCGCTTCTTTTATGGTTAGTGCTCGTCCCACTCCAGGCGATGGCAGCCATACCGGAAAAACCGGCCTACAATTCTTACGTGTACGATTATGCGAACGTGCTGTCCGATGATGTGGAACAGAACCTGATCCAGTCGGCAAAAACGCTCGAAGGTTCAACGGGAAATGTCATTGTCATGATGACGATAGATACAATCGACGGAATGGATGCGTATGAATTCGGTACGGAAACGATGCGCAGCTGGGGAATCGGGGATGAAGCGCTCGATAACGGGATGCTTATTTTTGCGACGACCGAACAGGGAGAAGGGCAAAATGATGTATGGATTACGGTCGGCGGCGGTCTGGAGGGAGATTATCCGGACGGAAAGCTCGGTGGCATGATCGATACGTATATGATGCCTTATTTAGCGGATGGTGATTATACGAATGCGTTCGCCAGCATCTTCTCCGTTTTTTATGAAGAAATGGGCGGTGAAGCGGGAGGCGCGGATTTAGTACAGCCTGTTGCGTCAAATGATGACGATGGGATTTCGATCGGCTTTATTATATTCATCATTATTGTTTACTACATCATTTCGAGGTTCGGCGGTGGCGGTGGCCCAGGCGGACGCCGACGCACAGCACGCCGCGTATATCGCAGTGGCGGTTTCGGCGGATTTGGAGGCGGCGGCTTCGGCGGTGGAGGCGGTGGCTCATCAGGCGGCTTTGGCGGTTTCGGTGGCGGCGGCTCATTCGGCGGAGGCGCAGGCAGAAAGTTTTAGGATTGGTTCTAGTTCTAGGGGAAGGCATCTCACTTTTTTGCGGGTGGGGTGCTTTTTTTGTGCCACGGTTTTCTAATAAGTTAGTGGGATGTTTTAATAAAAGTTGCCGGTGTAAATGAGGGGGGCATGAGGGGGGCGCAATTTCTAATAAGTATGCGCATTGTTCTAATAAACCCGGAAAAGTTCTAATAAAAGGCGGATCTTCTATTAAATGAGGCCGAAGTTCAAATAAGTGGTCCGGTTCTTCTAATAAACGGTCGGGAACTTCTAATATGTTAGGGGGATGTTCTAATATCGACGGGAAAGTTCTAATAAAAGCAGCAGGTGAAAAAGCGGTCCGGAACTTCTAATAAATTGACGGGATTTTCTAATAAACCCGGAAAAGTTCTAATAAAAGGCGGATCTTCTAATATAAGTGGCAGAAGTTCAAATAAGTGGTCCGGTTCTTCTAATAAACGGTCGGGAACTTCTAAAATGTCAGCCGGAAGTTCTAATATAACGTAAGAAGTTCTAATAAAAGCGAGCTGATCAAATCCGTTCTCAATTTCTATTGAACAGCGAGAATTTTCAATGGCATGGGGTGCCGGTTTTCTAATAAGTGGCCCGGTTCTTCTAATAACCAACCGTGAACTTCTAATAACCGACCCGGAAGTTCTAATATCGCCGGGAGAAGTTCTAATAAAAGCAGCAGGTGAAAAAGCGGTCCGGAACTTCTAATAAGTTGACGGGATCTTCTAATAAGTCACCCGGATCTTCTAATAACCAACCGCGAACTTCTAATAACCGTCCCGAATCTTCTAACAACCCCAAAAATCTTCTAATAAAATCCTCGCGCAACCGCCCCGCCCCCGATCAATCTCCGCTATAATAATAAAAAAAGGAGGAACTGCCAATGATTATCAAATTTTATTCGAAACCGGATTGCGGGCTTTGCATTGAAGGACTCCACACATTAAAAATCGTGCAGGAAGATATCGACTTTACGATTGAGCACTATAATATAGAAGAAGACGATGAAGCGCATGAAAAATATATGCTGATGATTCCGGTTGTTGAGTATAACGGCAACGTTGTGCAATACGGCCAGCTGGATTATGCGACATTGTATGAGGCGCTGGTGGACTAGCCATTGGTGCCCTTTCGCTATTTTTTGCGAATAATTCCGTCATAAAAGTTGCAAATCAGTCCGAGACGATCTATAATGAAGACAGAAATTATTTTTTTTACCCCATGTGGGACATAAAATATTCATGTGGGACATATATTGTCCAACAGGATAAATCGGGTAGGTGGTTTTTTGACGGATATTTCATTTTTTGCAGCTGAGCGTAAACTAATGCCTGAAATTGATGCTCTTTTTCAAAAGAGATTTCGAGTTTTACAAGCAATTGCGACATTTAGCCCGATTGGCAGACGTGCTTTAGGAGAACAGCTACAGATGACAGAGCGTGATATCCGGAATGAAACAACGGTCCTGAGCGAACAGCAGTTGATCTTGATTCAAAAAAAAGGCATGATTTGCACGCCGAAAGGGTATGAAGTAATAGAGCAGCTTTACGAACTGTATCGTGAGCTTTCCGGTATTGTGGCGATGGAACAGCAGCTTGCAAACATCTTTGGCATCGCACGAGTCATCATTGTGCCAGGTGATGCCGAACAGGATGAAACGGTAAAGCAGCAGCTCGGTAAAGTTGCGGCACAAGTATTACAGAAAATCGCACCTGCGAAAGCTAAAATTGCGGTGACAGGCGGCAGCAGTGTTGCCTCGATGAAGGAATATTTATCGGATGTCCCGGTGCTGAGCGATGCGAATTTTATTGCGGCACGCGGTGGTATGGGTGATGAGATGACATTCCAGGCGAATACCATTGTTTCGAAGTTTTCAAAAAGATGCGGGGCAACATACCGCACATTGTTTTTGCCGGAGCATTTAAGTGAGCAGGCGTATGAAGCGATGAAGGATGAACCGATTATTCGGGAGATGATTACACTTTATGAACAGGTGGACATCGTTATTCACGGAATCGGTGCAGCACAGGAAATGGCGCTTCGTCGCAAAAGTTCACAGCATGAGCAGCAGATACTTGAAGAAAAGGGCGCGGTTGCCGAAGCATTCGGCTACTATTTCAATGCAGATGGCGACACGGTTCATCATCTCCGGACAATTGGAATCCAGCGTGATCAGGTTAACAAAGCGAAGCATGTTCTTGCCATTGCGGCAGGCAGAAATAAGGCGGCTGCGATTCAGGCATATTTTAAAAATGCCGCATCGCAAACGATTTTGATTACAGATGAGCAAACCGCAAGTACAATCCTTAAGAATTAAACATGTTTTTAAAAGTATGATTTTACACATACTATTTTAATAATAAAGTTATTGGAGGAATTACACATGGCATTACAATTAGCAATCAATGGATTTGGACGAATCGGACGTTTAGTATTCCGTGAAGCAATGAAGCACGAGGAATTTGAAGTAGTTGCAGTAAATGATTTAACTGATGCTGGACAGCTTGCACATTTATTAAAATACGACTCAGTACATGGAGTGTATGATGCAGACGTTCAAGCAGAAGATGATGCATTTATCGTAAACGGCAAACGCATTCAAGTGCTTTCAGAAAAAGATCCTGCGAAATTACCATGGGGTGAACTTGGTGTAGACGTAGTTCTTGAATGTACAGGCAGATGGCGTTCAATGGAAGAAGTATCAAAACATATCGAAGCCGGCGCGAAAAAAGCGATTCTTTCTGCACCAGCAAAAGGCGATATGCCAACATATGTAATGGGCGTTAACCACGAAGATTACGACCCGGCACAAGATGTTATTTCAAATGCTTCTTGTACAACAAACTGTTTAGCACCACTTGCAAAAGTGTTGGATGAAAAATTCGGCATCAAACGCGGTATGATGACAACAATTCACTCTTATACAAATGACCAACGTATCCTTGACTTCCCGCACTCTGACCCACGTCGTGCACGTGCAGGCGCGGTATCAATGATTCCGACAACTACTGGTGCAGCAATCGCAGTATCGAAAGTATTGCCACAATTAAAAGGCAAACTGGACGGTTTCTCAATGCGTGTTCCAACACCAAACGTATCATGTGTTGACTTAGTTGTTGAATTGGATAAAGACGTAACTGCAGATTCTATTAACGCAGCATTAAAAGAAGCATCTGAAGGCGACTTAAAAGGCATTCTTGCTTACAACGAATTACCGTTAGTATCAATCGACTACAATGGTAACCCGGCTTCATCTACTATTGACGGTTTATCAACAATGGTAATGGAAGGTCGTATGGCGAAAGTCGTTTCTTGGTACGATAACGAAATCGGCTACTCTACTCGTTTAATGGATTTAGCTTTATATATCGCAAAACAAGGTATTAAAGAATAATAATTCACCGAAATGTGACATACTTTTTCGGAATTGAAGGAAAAGTGTGTCATATTAAAAGGAAACGGGCATAAAAAGTATAGCCTTTAATACATGTAAACCTTATAATAAATAAGGGTAAAAGAGCGGCAGGGTCTCACCCGGACCGCTCTTTTTTCGGATATAAGGAAAATATGCAAAACAGAGGCGATACCAAGACAGCCTTATCGAATTTTGTTACTATTTTAACTAGCGAGTATACGATCCACAATAATTGACGAACGACTATGAAGGAGGATTTTCAGTATGTTTTTAAAGAAATCAATGAACGATGTAGATGTAAAAGGAAAACGCGTATTTGTGCGTGTCGATTTTAATGTGCCGATGGATGAGGGCCGCATTACCGACGAAACGCGTATTCGTGCAGCTATTCCAACAATTGAACAACTAGTAAACGCTGGAGCAAAAGTAATTTTAGCTTCACATCTTGGCCGTCCAAAAGGCGAAGTGAATGAGGACATGCGCTTAACGGCAGTCGGCGAGCGTCTTTCGGAATTAATGGACAAGCCAGTCAAAAAATTGGATGAATCAATTGGTTCAGATGTAGAAGCAGCGGTTAACAATATGCAAGACGGCGAAATTATCCTGCTTGAAAATGTTCGTTTCCATAAAGGCGAAGAGAAAAACGACGAAGCATTGGCAAAAGAGTTTGCAAAATTAGCGGACCTTTATGTAAATGATGCGTTCGGCGCAGCTCACCGTGCACATGCATCAACAGAAGGTATCGCAAAACATGTACCGGCTGTTTCAGGCTTATTAATGGAAAAAGAGCTGGACGTACTTGGTAAAGCGTTATCAAATCCGGAGCGTCCGTTCACAGCAATTATTGGTGGAGCGAAAGTTAAAGATAAAATCGGTGTTATTGAAAACCTGCTGGATAAAGTGGATCACCTGATCATCGGTGGCGGGTTAGTATTTACATTCGTCAAAGCGATGGGACACGATATCGGGAAGTCACTATTGGAAGAAGATAAAATCGAGCTGGCAAAAAGCTTCATCGAACAAGCAAAAGCAAAAGGCGTACAGCTGCATATGCCGGTCGATGCTGTCGTAGCAAACGAGTTTTCTAAAGATGCGGAAACACAAATTGTGGCAATCGATGCCATTCCATCTGACTGGATGGGACTTGATATCGGACCGAAAACTGCTGAAAACTATGCAGAAGTCATCAAGCAATCTAAACTGATCATTTGGAACGGACCAATGGGTGTATTCGAAATGGAAAAATTCGCAAACGGTACGAAAACAGTTGCGGATGCAATGGCAACTACAGAAGGCTACACAATCATCGGCGGCGGTGACTCGGCTGCAGCGGTAGAAAAATTCGAAGTCGCTTCGAAAATGGACCATATTTCAACAGGCGGCGGCGCTTCATTAGAATTGATGGAGGGTAAAGAATTACCGGGAATTGTGGCATTAAACGATAAATAAAACTTTTATAGGCTAAAATATCTGTTAAAACAGCTGGTTGAAGCGAAGGCGGGACGTGCAATGCGCCCTTCTTTGCAGAAATCACCGAGCAGAATCTTTTGAAAACGGAGGGTTTTGAATGAGAAAACCGATCATAGCAGGAAACTGGAAAATGTATAAGTCCTTTGATGAGGCAGTTGATTTTATCGAAGAAATCCAACAACAGGTTCCTTCTCCTGATAAAGTGGATGCGGTCATCTGTGCACCTGCACTGTATTTACCGACACTTGTCGTAGGGGCAGAAGATTCAAGCCTGGCAATTGGTGCGCAAAACATGCACTTTGAAGACGAAGGTGCATTCACAGGGGAAATCAGCCCGAAAATGCTTTCGAATGTCAATGTCGACTATGTTATTTTAGGGCATTCGGAGCGCCGTGAGCTATTCAATGAAACGGACGAAGCGATCAACAAAAAAGTCCGTGCTGCCATCAATTACGGCATTGTACCGATTATTTGCTGCGGTGAAACATTGGAAGAGCGTGAAGCGGATCAAACCGAAACAAAAGTAGCACGCCAAATTACTATGGCGCTAAAAGACTTTGCTCCAATTGAAGTAGAGCATATGGTCATTGCCTATGAGCCAATCTGGGCAATCGGAACAGGGAAAACAGCTACTGCGGAAGACGCGAATACAGTATGCTGCGCAATCCGTCTGGCGATTGAAACATTATACGGAAAAGATACAGCTGAAAAAGTGCGCATTCAATACGGCGGCAGTGTAAAGCCTGAAAACATTGAAGAGCTTTTATCACAAGAGCATATCGATGGCGCATTAGTAGGAGGAGCAAGCCTACAACCAGAATCATTCATGAAATTATTGGAGGCGGCAGCAAATGCCTAAAAAACCCGTTGCATTAATTATTCTAGATGGCTTTGCCTTTCGCGATGAAGTGAAGGGTAATGCCGTAGCACAAGCAAATAAACCGAATTTTGACCGTTACTGGCATGCATACCCACATGCGACATTAACAGCTAGTGGTGAAGCAGTAGGTCTGCCGGAAGGTCAAATGGGGAACTCTGAAGTTGGACACTTGAATATCGGGGCCGGACGCATTGTGTACCAGTCCCTGACACGTATCCACAAATCAATCCGTGACGGCGATTTCTTCCGGAACGAATCATTTTTGGCGGCAGTTGAACATGCCAAAGCACATGGGTCAAAGCTCCATTTGATGGGACTGCTTTCAGATGGCGGTGTTCATAGCCATTATGAGCATTTGTTTGCCTTATTGAAACTGGCAAAAGCAAATGGTCTTGAGCAAGTATATGTTCACGGTTTCCTTGATGGACGCGATGTCGGTCCAACGACAGCACTTGGGTATATTCTTGAAACAGAAAAGCAAATGAAGGAAATCGGGATCGGGAAGTTCGCATCGATTCATGGTCGCTATTATGCAATGGACCGTGACCGCCGCTGGGAACGTGTCGGTTTAACGTACAATGCATTAGTTGACGGAATCGGTCAAACGGCTTCCACTGCAACAGCAGGTGTCCAGTCTTCATATGAACGTGAACTGCATGATGAATTCGTCGTGCCGTTTAACGTGACAGAAGAAGGCCGTCCTGCCGCAACGATCAGCACGAACGACGCGGTCATTTTCTTCAATTTCCGTCCGGACCGTGCGATTCAGTTATCGTCTTTACTGACGAATGAAAAATTTGACGCGATGCCGCGCTCTGAAAATCATCCGACGAATCTGAAATTCGTTACGTTTACACATTACAGTGATGATGTCGTAGCGGATGTGGCATACGAAAGTGACGACTTAGTGAATACGGTCGGTGAAGTCATTTCAAAAGCAGGCAAAACTCAGCTGCGCATTGCGGAAACGGAAAAATACCCGCATGTGACGTTCTTTATGAGCGGTGGCCGTGAAGAGACATTTGCGGGAGAAGAGCGTATTCTGATCGCGTCTCCAAAAGTGGCGACTTACGACTTGAAGCCGGAGATGAGTGCGTATGAAGTGACGGATTCTTTACTGGAAGCTATTGCAGCAGAGAAATTCGATGCCATCATTCTAAACTTTGCGAACCCGGATATGGTCGGACATTCAGGGATGCTTGAACCGACGATTAAAGCGATCGAAACGGTAGACGAGTGTCTAGGGAAAGTTGTTGATGCAATTACTGCTAAAGGCGGCTATGCGATCATTACAGCGGACCACGGGAACTCGGATGAAGTGGTGACACTCGATGACAAGCCGATGACGGCACATACGACAAACCCGGTACCGGTCATTGTGACGAAGCCTGGTGCCATGCTGTATAAAGACGGCATTTTAGCCGATCTGGCACCGACAATGCTTGAATTACTTAATATTGCCCAACCTGCAGAAATGACAGGAAAATCGTTAGTTATGCCAAGCGAACAGTAATTGATCGCGCGGTTAATTATATAGCTTGTCCTTGTGCAAGCACCTACTAAATTTATCAATAGAGGAGTTTTTTATTATGCCATTCATTACTCAAGTATATGCTCGTGAAGTGTTAGATTCTCGCGGTAACCCGACAGTAGAAGTAGAAGTATTCACAGAATCAGGCGCATTCGGCCGTGCTATCGTGCCATCTGGTGCTTCAACTGGTGAATATGAAGCAGTGGAATTACGCGATGGGGACGTAAACCGTTACTTAGGTAAAGGTGTTGAAAAAGCGGTAGAAAACGTCAACACAATTATCGCGGAAGAACTTGAAGGTCAATATTCTGTATTGGACCAAGTTGTAATCGACCAAGCGTTAATCGAACTTGATGGAACAGAAAACAAAGGTAAATTAGGTGCAAACGCAATTTTAGGTGTATCAATGGCAGTAGCGCACGCAGCAGCTGACTACCTGGACATTCCTTTATACCAATACTTAGGTGGCTTCAACTCGAAGCAATTACCAGTACCAATGATGAACATCCTTAACGGTGGTGCACACGCTGACAACAACGTGGACATCCAGGAATTCATGGTTATGCCAGTAGGTGCTAAATCATTCAAAGAAGCATTACGTATGGGTACAGAAATCTTCCATAACTTAAAAACAGTATTAAAAGAAAAAGGCCACAACACAGCTGTAGGTGATGAAGGCGGATTCGCTCCAAACTTAGGTTCAAACGAAGAAGCAATCACTGTGATCATCGAAGCAGTTGAAAAAGCAGGCTACAAAATGGGCGAAGAAATCCGTCTAGCAATGGACGTTGCGTCTTCTGAGCTTTACAACAAAGAAACAGGCAAATACGTTTTAGCTGGTGAAGGCGTAGAAAAAACTTCTGAAGAAATGGTTGCTTGGTACGAAGAGCTGACTTCTAAATACCCGATCATCTCTATCGAAGACGGTTTAGACGAAAACGACTGGGCTGGCCACAAGCTATTAACAGAGCGTATCGGTGACCGCGTACAATTAGTTGGTGACGATCTGTTCGTTACAAACACAACGAAATTATCTCGCGGTATCGAAGAAGGCGTTGGCAACTCAATCTTAATCAAAGTAAACCAAATCGGTACATTAACAGAAACATTTGAAGCAATCGAAATGGCGAAACGCGCTGGCTACACAGCAGTCATCTCTCACCGTTCAGGCGAATCAGAAGACAACACAATCGCTGATATCGCTGTTGCAACAAATGCAGGCCAAATCAAAACAGGTGCACCATCTCGTACGGACCGCGTTGCGAAGTACAACCAATTACTACGCATCGAAGACCAATTAGGCGCAACTAGCCGTTTTGAAGGGTTAAAATCTTTCTACAATATTAAATAATTGTTTGAATGATTGAATCAGGCACTCGCTTTTGGGCGGGTGTCTTTTTTGTTTGGGGTGGGGGCTGGGGGGGCTGTGCTGGGGGTGAGGGGTTTATTAGAAGATTGCGGGGGATATTAGAAGATCTGTGAATTTGAGGTGGTGGGAAACCGGGTTTGCGGTGCGGGCCGTCAGATTCTGCGGGCAAAAAGGCGAGCATTGATTTTATTAGAAAAATCGAGTCAGTTATTAGAACAAATCTTGGTGTTATTAGAAGAATTGGCTGGGATATTAGAAGTTCCGTGAATTTGAGGTGGAGGAGAGCGCTTATTCCGGGTGAAAAGGGCGTGGGGAAAGCGTGCTGGGGTTTTATTAGAACATTTGAGTCGTTTATTAGAAGAAGTGCGGGGGATATTAGAAGAATTGGCTGGGATATTAGAAGTTCCGTGGATTTGAGGTGGTGGAGAGCACTTATTCCGGGTGAAAAAGGCGTGGGGAAAGCGTACTGGGGTTTTATTAGAACATTTGAGTCGTTTATTAGAAGATGGCGGCAGGATATTAGAAGAAGTAGCTGCTTTATTTGAACATCCGGAACACTTATTAGAACAAACGGCAATTATATTAGAAGATCGGCAATATATTAGAAAAAATAAATTTATATTAGAACTTTTCCGGGTTTATTAGAAAATCCAAAAGACGTTCAGACGATGGGAAAGTGTTCACAATTAACCTTTTTAGTTATTAAATCTACAAAAAACTATTGCAAAATAATTCTTTTTCATAGCAATGACAATGAAAGGAATGGTTAACGTTGATGTAACGCGATTTCTCTGACAGTATTCAAAACTTGATTGGAGTAAATGCAATCGTTTTCACGGAAATATGTAAAATAATGTCTACGAAACATAGCTCCATATAAGGGTAAAAATGGAATTTGATTGTTCACAATTATAAAAATCGGTCTAAAAGTTATTACATAAACAATTGAATTTCCAGGAAAAAATTTGATATATTTTAAAGCGTGCTGTGAGTAGATTCGCAGTAATTGTATGGAATGCAATTTTCAACTTTCATAAAAGAGTCTTATATAATAGGAGGGAACAAAAAATGGCAGCACCTTTTTTCAATGTGAAAAGCCCAAAAGGTATGGCGGCTGTTATGATGATCAGTACATTCGTTGGTTTATTTGGTGAAACGGCATTAAATATGGCGTTAACCAATATTATGGATGACTACGGTGTATCAGCACCATCTGCGGCATGGTTAACAACCGGCTACTTATTAGTATTGGCCGTATTGGTACCTTTATCATCATATTTAGTACGCTGGTTTACTACACGCCAATTAGTCGTTTCGGCAATTTTGTTGGCCGTAATCGGTTCGTTATTAGCAGCGTTGGCACCGAACTTTGCAGTATTACTGGCAGGTCGTTTCGTGCAGGCATTTGCAACAGGGATTATATTACCGCTGATGTTTAGTGTTATTATGATGATTTTTCCGGTGCAAAAGCGCGGCGCCGTCATGGGAATTGTAGGGGTAGTTTTAACAGCAGGTCCGGCATTAGGTCCATCAATCGCCGGGTTAATCGTAACATCTTTAAGCTGGCGGTATATTTTCTGGATTATGGCTGTTGTTTATGCCCTTGTCATCGTTTTAGCGCTGTCTAAAGTGGAAAACGTATCAAACGTAACACGTCCGAAAATCGATGTATTATCGTTAGTATGTTCTACACTTGGTTTCGGTGGCGTTGTATTTGCATTGGCAACATTGGCGGAGCAATCAATTACAGAACCGATCGTTTGGGTACCGTTTGTCGTCGGGTTAGTGTTATTGGTCGTATTCGGTGTTCGTCAAACGCAAATGGATGAGCCGATGATCGACTTATCGGTATTCAAATCACCGATGTTCTCTTTAGGTGTCGCGTTGATGGTTGCGACAATGTTTATGATTCTTTCGGTAGCGATCCTCGTGCCGATGTTCCTGAAAACAGTATTAGGATTCGCGGCATTAACTGCCGGTTTATGCATGTTGCCGGCGAACGTACTTAATATCATCATGTCACCAATCGTCGGGACTAACTTCGATAAAGTCGGAGCGAAAATCTTTACACGTATCGGCTTTACGATGATTTTAGTGTCAATGATCGTATTCCTGTCAACGATTTCAGCAACGACGGCAACATGGATTATCATTGTAAACTTATGTGTATTCTTTGTCGGAGTATCGATGACGATCATGCCGGCACAGACAAATGCGATGAACTCATTGGCACCTCAGAAATTTGCGGACGGTTCTGCGGCATTAAATACTTTAACGCAAATCGCGGGTGCTTCTGGTACAGCAATTGCGATGACGATGTACACAATCGGTCAGCAAAATTATATCGAAAAATTCAGCAACGCTTTACCGCAGGAATTTTTGGCACACGGTGTCCATTCAGCGTTCATCGTCGTGACAGTTGTTTCGGTAATAGGTCTGGTCGGGTCGTTCTTCGTGAAGAACAGTAAGCCGGTCGGGAGTTAACTGAATAGATATGAATTACAGCATCGGGGGATTCCGGTGCTTTTTTTGTTGGGGGGCGGGGCGGTTTTATTAGAAAAGTGGAGCGGGTTATTAGAAGAAGTTCGGGGGATATTAGAAGTTCTGCGGAAATTGGCGGCGTGCCGGGATTTTATTAGATCAATGGAGCCGGTTATTGGAAGAATTGGGAGGGATATTAGAAGGTCCGTTGGAGTAGGCGTGGAGCCGGGATTTTATTAGAACAATAGAGCGGGTTATTAGAAGAAATCCGGGTGATATTAGAAGAACTGGGATGGATATTAGAAGTTCCTTGAATTTGAGGTGGAAAAGAGCTTTTATTCCAGGTGAAAAGGGCTGGGAGAAAGCGTGACGGGATTTTATTAGAACAATTGAGTCGTATATTAGAAGAGGGAGACACGATATTAGAAGAAACCGATACTTTATTTGAACATCCGGAGCACTTATTAGAACAAACCGCATTTATATTAGAAGATCGGCAATTTATTAGAAGAAATAAATTTATATTAGAACTTTTATAAATATATTAGAAAATGGCAAAACCCCCGCATACAGAATGTGGGGGTTTGCCTCTCAAACTACCGCTCAATGTCCGAAAATCCTCGAATCGCTTTTCTCAAAATTTCATTCTCTTCTTCCAATGCGCGTATTTTCTTTTCGTACGCGGCCGTGATTTTTTCGGCTTCACTTGCCGGTACCAAGCCCGTCAGCGACTCGTGGTATTCTTTCACCGTCGAATGGCCGGCTTCATATCGACCGGTGATGTCGGAAACCTTTGCATCAACAGGCTTACCGTTCTGTTTTTCCTTCATATTCGTCACGTCCTTTCATCTATTGTCCATCTACTCAAACTTCTCCGGAATCAAATAATACGTTCCCTTATTCACCCCGTGCTTTTCCAGGCCGGATCTCGCCAACAGTTTCGAAGCAGTGTGGATACACGAAATATTAAAAAACTCGCGGAACTCTTTATTCGTTATACGGGGGCCGACTAAAATTCGGTATTGCAGAAAAGTTTCGTATAGCGCTTCTTTACTTTTCGCTCCGCAAACCGGACAACTAAAATAGCCTTGCCTATAATGCATTTCATTGACATAATCGCACCGCTTGCATAGCACACCATTACGCAGCCGGTGCCTTTCAATCGAACGACGAGGGGGAAGCTGTTCATAAAGTTGCTCTAATTGATTTTGCAGAAAAGTAATATTCGCTCGAGGATTTGGATGCTGCCTGTACAGTTTTTCGATAAATCTCGGGATGCCGCTCATATGCATGATCGGGAAATTGGAAAGGGAATGGTCGAGTGTTGCGCGGTGATTGGCGAGCACGACGATGTGGTAAACAGGAATGGAGATTTGCCAGGATTTGAATTGATGTTCCAAAAAAAGCTGGTGGCGGTATGCCTGGTCAAACGGGTTCGGGAAGTTTTCGCTGACATTTTCATGGACGCGGGAAAATTCATGGAGCGCGGGTTTATAGAAAAGGGTGCCGGACATTTGTTTTACTTCCATGACGACGACAAAATGCGGCGTCATGAGCAAAGCGTCCATTTGATGGGTAAAACCTTTTGAATTGATGCATTCGAAATTATAAAAAATATGGGATGCGGATTTGAAATGATAGTCCGTGAGCAGCCGTTTCAGCTTTTGTTCGCCAGATAAGCCGGCCTCCAACCGGTAAAATTCCTGCTCGATTGCGGGTGCGTCCAAATCATCCATTTTCATGCGGTTCAACAATGTTTTGACAAATAAATAATGCCGGGATTGCTGCACGATTTTCACCTCCTCATTTCACTATAGCGAATGTAAATCGGGAAGAAAATACAATGCCTGAAAATTTCTTTTTGCGGCGAAAAATCAGAAAAGATGTTTTTCTTTTATAAATCGGGGAAACATAAAGCATACACCAAAGGAGGCTATTACAATATGAAACTTAAAAAGACACCTACATTGATGATGACGTTGTTATTATCATTATCACTTGCAGCATGTAACGATGAGGACGATACGAACATCGACAACAACATCGATGACGGTACAGATGATGGCTTAATCGATGACAACAATGACGACACGAATGTTGAGTTAGATGTAGATGACAACATCGACAATAACGATGACAACGTAGAAGATACTTTAGATGACGATACCGATGTTGATGGCGCTGTTGATGATAACACAGATGACAACAGCAACGACTAATTAAAATGAATGTAAAGCATGGTGCCCGTAATAGCGGGTACTATGCTTTTTTCAATTCCTTTTGAATGCGTTTCAACAGCTATGAATAAGAGTGGATATTGTTGGATAAAATATGATGTTCATTTCCAAGAAATATTGTAATGGTGCCTTCATTTTGATATACTAATTTGTATTGTGACGTCCATGTCTGGGAGGTGGAGCAAATGCATACGTTATTTACAGTATTACTTATTATCGTAGCTATAGCCTTAATCGTTGTTGTATTATTACAATCAGGTAAAAGCGCTGGTTTATCAGGTGCCATCTCTGGTGGAGCTGAGCAACTATTCGGTAAACAGAAAGCTCGTGGAATGGATCTAGTCCTACACCGCACAACAATCGTTCTTTCTGTTGCATTCTTCGTATTAGCATTAGCGATTACGAAATTCTAATCGATTGAAATTAAACGCCTGACCAAGCATTTAATGCTAGGTCGGGCTTTTTCTTTTAGTGTGGCAGGAAACGAAGTATAATAGAAGAAAGAAATGGAAAGTTTTCCACGATTCAATGGTGTGATTGAATCGTATCTTTCATATTATTCAACAAGACAGGAGCCACGCTTATGAAATCAGCTTTGTCTTCACCGTTCTTCTTTCAGGCAGGACCGAGAGCGGTTTTATTATTACATGGGTTTACAGGTAGTTCGGCCGATGTGCGGATGCTTGGACGCTTTTTGGAAAAGCACGGTTATACATCGCTTGCCCCGCATTATAAAGGACATGGTGTTCCGCCGGAAGAACTGATTGTCTCCAATCCCGAAGAATGGTGGCAAGATGTAAAAAACGGGTATACACAATTAAAAGAGGCAGGCTATGAAGAAATCGCCGTTGCAGGATTATCGCTCGGTGGCGTATTTTCACTCAAGCTTGCGACAAGTCATCCGGTAAAGGGCGTTGTGACGATGTGCTCGCCGATGACGATGCGCACGACAGACATTATGTTTGAAGGCGTACTTGAATATGCAAAACAATATAAAAAACAACAAGGTAAAAGTGAACAGGAAATTGAATTAGAGATTGAAGCGATCAAGCAGCAAGGAATGGCATCACTGCCTGAACTGCAGCAACTGATTTACGATGTACGAGAGACGATCGACTTGCTGTATGCGCCGATTTTGGTGATCCAGTCGCGCAACGACAAAGTCATCAACCCCGATTCAGCCAATATTATTTATGACACCGTCGAATCGATCGACAAAAAAATCAGCTGGTATGAGCATTCGGGCCATGTCATCACACTCGACAAAGAAAAAGACCAGCTTCATGAAGAAGTTCTCACGTTTTTAAATTCGTTAGATTGGATAGTCTAATGGTGTGAATAAATTTTTGTTTTTTACGAAACTTTGTGAATTGGAAATCTATGGGTGCGAAAAGGTGATTCCAAAAGCACAACATCGTAAGAAACTTTATTTTCTGTTCAAAGGAGGGAAATAATACATGACACAACAAAATGAATTACAACAGCGCGTCCTTGATATGATGAAGGACGATGGCTATAAACCGATGACTGTATCGGAAATTGAAGATGTACTTGAATTAGAAGAAGCGGATGAGTTCCGTGAGTTAGTGAAAACACTCGTGAAAATGGAAGCGCAAGGACAAATCGTGCGCTCCCGTTCAAATCGCTACGGTTTACCGGAACGCATGAATTTACTGCGCGGCCGCTTTATCGGGAACGCGAAAGGATTCGGTTTCGTCGCACCGGAAGAACAAGGCATGGACGATATTTTCATCCCGGCACATGAAGTGAATGGTGCACTGAATGAAGATACCGTGCTCGTACGTGTATTAAAGGAACAATCAGGTGACCGCCGTGAAGGGACGATCGTAAAAATCGTCGAACGCAGCAAAACATCATTTGTAGGTACATACCAGGCAAATCGCGGTTTTGGTTTTGTCGTTACAGATGATAAGAAGTTGAATATGGATATCTTTATCGCAAAAGAGGACGCAATGGGTGCGGTCGACGGACATAAAGTCGTTGTAGAAGTAACGCACTGGCCAGATGCGACGAAATCTGCGACAGGGATGATCACGAAAATTTTAGGTCATAAAAATGATCCGGGTGTGGACATTTTATCGATTCTTTATAAATATGATATTCCGCCAGAGTTCCCGCAAGAGGTTGTGCAGGCGGCAATCGATGTACCGGAAGAAATTTCCGAACAGGACTTAGTCGGACGCCGTGATCTGCGCAATGAAGTCATCGTAACAATCGATGGTGCTGACGCGAAAGACTTGGATGATGCCGTAACAGTCGTGAAAAATGACAATGGCACATACAAGCTCGGTGTACACATTGCCGATGTTAGTTATTACGTGACACAAGGCTCTGTACTGGACCAGGAAGCATATGAACGCGCGACATCTGTTTACTTGACGGACCGCGTAATTCCGATGATTCCACACCGTTTATCGAACGGAATCTGTTCATTGAACCCGCAAGTTGACCGTTTAACATTGTCATGTGAAATGACAATCGACCAGGCCGGGCAAGTGGTGAAGCATGAAATTTTCCAAAGTGTGATTAAAACGACGGAGCGTATGACGTATTCGGACGTTTATAACATTTTAGAAAATCCGGACGAAAACCCGGAATTAATGGAGCGCTATGAAAGCTTAGTGCCGATGTTCAGAGATATGGCCGATTTAGCGCAAATCTTACGCAACAAACGTATGTCACGCGGTGCAATTGACTTTGATTTCAAGGAATCAAAAGTGCTCGTTAATGAAGACGGCTGGCCGACTGACATCGTGTTACGCGAACGTACAGTTGCAGAGCGTCTGATCGAGGAGTTCATGCTTGCAGCGAACGAAACGATTGCCGAGCATTTCCACTGGATGGAGCTGCCGTTCATCTACCGTATCCACGAAGATCCGAAGCCGGAAAAATTACAACGTTTCTTTGAGTTTGTTACAAATTTTGGTATTATGATAAAAGGTACAGGGAATTCGGTACATCCGAAAGCATTACAGGAAGTCATCCGTTCGATCGAAGGCTTGCCGGAAGAGCCGGTTATTTCAACGATGCTGTTACGTTCGATGCAGCAGGCGAAATATTATGCCGAGTCATTAGGCCACTTCGGTTTATCGACAGAGTTTTATACGCACTTCACATCACCAATCCGTCGTTACCCGGACTTAATCGTCCACCGTTTAATTCGTACGTATTTGATTAACGGCGATACATCGAAGGAAACGGTTGTACAATGGAGCGCGGTAATGGATGAAATTGCGGAACATACATCTGGTCGTGAACGTCGTGCCGTTGAAGCAGAACGTGATACGGATGCACTGAAAAAAGCGCAATTCATGTCCGATAAAATCGGTGAAGAGTTCGAAGGGATTGTGTCATCGATTACGAACTTCGGTATTTTCGTAGAGCTTGAAAATACGGTGGAAGGTCTTGTTCATATTTCGAATATGACGGATGATTACTACCGTTTTGAAGACCGTCATATGATGATGATCGGTGAGCGTACCGGCCGTCAGTTCCGCATCGGGGATGAAGTGAAGATCCGTGTGGCGAATGTCGTGATCGAGGAATCTTCTGTCGACTTTGAAATCGTCGATATGGTGAGCAGCCCACGTCCGGCTCGTCGCCAAACATCGAAAGTCATCCATGCAGGTCGCAGAGAAGGCCGCAAAAAAGATGATGAGCGTACAGGTGAAAAACGTGACCGCAAATCGCGCGGCGCAAGCAAGCCACGCCCTGAAAAGGCGAAACGTTCAGACTCGTCTGACCGTGATCCACGCGGTCGCCGCAAAGAAGGTAAATCAGGCGAGAAGCCGAAGTTTTACGAAGGCATCGCAAAAGGCAAAAAGAAAAAAAGTAAAAAGAAATAGTAAGGTGTGAAGCTATGATGCATTTTCGGCATCATAGCTCTTCCACTTAAAATAGAGGTGTAAAGCGAATGGCAAAAGGCGCAGGTAAAGTTTTAGCTCAAAACAAAAAAGCGAGCCATGATTACTTCATAGAAGAAACAATTGAAGCAGGGATGGTACTGACAGGAACGGAGATCAAATCCGTACGTGGTGCCCGTGTCCAGCTGAAGGAAGCGTATATTAGTGTTACGGGTGGGGAAGCATGGGTAAAAAATATGCATATTTCGCCATTCGACCAAGGGAACCGCTACAATCATGACCCATTACGCGAACGCAAACTGCTCTTACATAAAAAGCAAATCAGTGAACTGATCGGTGCTGTAAAGCGTGACGGCTATACGATTGTGCCGCTGAAAATGTACATTAAAGACGGCTATGCGAAGTTACTGATCGGTCTTGCAAAAGGTAAGAAAGATTACGATAAACGTCATGACATGAAGAAAAAAGAAGCGAAGCGTGACATGGAACGTGCTTTCAAGGATCGCCAGCAGTAAGCGGAAATCCGTTGTTTTAAACAGCATTTATAGATTGACTAGAAGAGATGTGTGAAACAAATTTGTTTATTTATGACACATCTCTTTTTTTCGCCAAAAAAAGTGGTTTTCAATCTAGAAGATGGGGGTACACAGGTAAAGTGAAGAAAAAGTAAGGTTGAAACTATAAAATTTGAGGTGTTTGGTCAATGGCATTAGCATACGTAGGGGGACTTCCACAAGTGAATGGTTTACGCAAC